>UQYH01000119.1 GCA_900545185.1 uncultured Eubacteriales bacterium
TATATGAAAAATACACGGTATGAAACCGAATGGTAATTAAATCATTTTTTTCGCTGTCGCTTAATTTTTTGCTTGATAAATATACTCTTTCCGCATATCCGTATGGAGCGGGAATCTTGCCTACGCCTATTTCGCAGATGTCGCTCCATTTAAGATAAACTTTCGTTTTGCCGAAACGTCTGATACCGATACCGCTATTATCGGCATAAAGTACGGCGGTAAGCGCACGAACTTCAAAATATAAAACACCCCAAAGCAAAGTGGCAAGCGACGCTGTTATAATTTCGATGATTATATTTTCCGTTCCCTGTATGTATTTCAGATTGTAGAAAAAGCTATGTGTTGAAATTACGGCAAATATTAGCAATACAACCATATGAATGCTGTGTGCCGCAATTGATTTGACAGTATGAGTTCTCGTTGTTATCATCATTCGTTCACCCCGGTAAAGTTTATGTTTATTACGGCAATTTCGCTTTGCGACGGCCATTTTCCTCTGTATCCCCACTGTGAAACACCGGTTGTTACAATGGCGTCGAGTGTATCTCCGATTATTCTGTGACCGCTGCAGAGAGTGTTAACAAGAGGCTCGCGCAGTCCGAGAAAAGGGAAAGGATAACCGTGCGTGTGTCCGCTCAAAACCAAATCGCATTGACCAATGAGCTTATGCAGTCTTTTTGGTTTATGCTGAATAACAACAGTCGGATTCTTGCTGTCAAGTCCGCTTTCTCTCATAATGCTTGGCACACTTTTTTTAATTTCGTTTCTCCTGCCGATAATATTAAGTTCGTTTTTAAGGCAGATTCCCTCATCTTTAAGAATTATAACGCCAGCATTTTCGAGATACGGTTCGGGATCAATACGGGATTCTCTTTCGTGATTACCTTCGGCATAATAAATTCCGTATCGTGAGTTCAGAGCTTTGAGCGATTTTCCCATATATTCCAAATCGGATACGGAAGAAGACGAGTCGGCTATATCGCCGGCAACAAATATAACATCGGGGTTTTCTGCATTTATCAATTCGACCATTTGGTCAAGTTCATATTTTGTTGCTCCGGCACCCACGTGAAAATCTGCAAGCAAAACAGCCTTTACGGATTTGTCTGCACATACTTTGTTTATTTCTACGTCATAGAATTTGCTTTTAAGGTTCATCGCATTGTGTACAGCCGGTATCAGATACAATATGGAAATTAACACAACAGTGCAGTAAAACAGACTGCGGCTGTTAAGTGCGGATACAAGCTTTCTTTTATTGAAACGTAAGGCTATCGAAAAAGCAAGGTGACGAACAAGCGCAAATATAAGCGCATAAACCGTTACCGTAAAATACAGCGTTTCAATCCAAACGATTGTGCTGCGCCAAAATCCGTCCGGCATACGATACACTGCCCATAAAAGAAGTAAAATGCTTGCTATGCCGATGACATGATAGGTTAGAAGAAAAATTCTTAAAATCGGTCTTTTGAACCATTCTCTCGGCGTTTGATATATTGTAAGTGCTGACATTATCAGCAGTGTAGCTATGAGTAACAACCACATTTTTTTAACCCCCTTTTGTTGTCCTTTTTTTATTATACTACAAAAAGGACAACAAAAGGACAACAAAATTTTGCAAAGTTCGACCTACCTCTGTAAAAAAATAATGTGCGAATTGATTCTGTAAATTCTGCAAGATTATTGGTTATATCATCGGAGAATGTGTCTGAAAATGCAAAAACAAATGGAAAGCACACAAAAAAATACACATAATTTTGGCGTGATATATCTGCCCGCAAGACATATTCGTCGGGGTTTACGGATATGCCGTGCGGTTAGGAGTGGGATTATGACAGGCAATAAAATTATCACCGTGCATAGCATACGGCGAGAGCATAAAAAACATAAGACAAAACAAAAAGCTCCCAAGCAATCGGATGACTATCACACGGACACCTAAAACACGTTGACCGTACAGCCAAATTTACCCGTATTTTTAGAACGGGCAAGTTTGGCTGTTTTTATTTTCTGCGCTTTATTCAACATAGCCGAGCACCACCATCGCTCTTTGTGCAAATCTAACAAAATTTACACAAAGGAGCGAAATTATGAAAGTATTTTTTGAAAGGTGTAAAAAACTTGCAAGGTTAACCTCTATAATGGATGTTGAAAGGAGGTGCAACGGCTTTGAAAGATAAAATAACTGCTTTTGAACGACGGATAGAAATGCTTTTCTTTCTCGCAAAACAGAGAAAAAGCAGCATTGTTGAATTGGCTGAAAATTATTCAGTCTGTCGAAAAACAGCTTACAACGACATTATGTTTCTAAGTCGTTATGCACCTATATATACGAAAGGCGGAGTAAACGGCGGCGTATTTTTAATGGATGATTACCGCAATAGTATGTTTCTTTATCTGTCTTGTGATGAAGAAGCCTTACTGCATCGCATTATGGCAACACTTCCATTGTCGGAAAAGAACATTGTTGCTAACATCATAAATAAATATTCCCAGCCTAAAACCGCTACATAATCCTTTCGATTACAAAGAAAGCACGCAAGATAACGGCGGTGCAGTATAACGGCAAACAGATACATTCCGGTATGGACGAGCCAAGCGGCAGATACGCCAAGACGATAGTTTTTGCTTCTACTTCATCCTTCTTTCAATGATGAAAAATTATCCGAGCGAGAAATATCAATGCCGCAGAGCAAGGCAGCTACCTTGCAGGCGATGACTTTATATCGGGACAATGATACTTCTGCCCAGCCACAGTCCGAGCGTTAAAAGCGTCGCAGGCAATGGGGGCAGCTCGGTCGGATGGCGGAGAGGTGAAATTCCTATGGAGTGTTCTTGCAAAACACCGTCTGAAATTGCTTCAAAACAAAGAAAATAAGTTGTACCCGTCTTTCGGGACGGGTACGGCTTAACTTTGATATTAGAAATTAAGGCATTTTATAAGTGCTTTAATTTGTGATATTAAAGCAATGATTTTATGAAGGAGGTTATCGCTATGCTGCCCGAAACAATGAAACGCAAGGAATATATGAATATGCTGAAAAAATATCCCGATGTGCTGAAAATTAAAGAAATGTGCAACGCTCTCGGCGGCATAAGTACAAAAACGGGATATAAATTACTCCGTGAAAACAAAATCGAAAGTATAAAAGTCGGTCGAGAGTATTGTATAACAAAAATCAGTGTAGTTGATTTCTTGATGAGAAAAAATAAAACAACATCGTGATTTTTTGCGTTTGGTGCCTATTGTTGATATAATAGTAATGTCAATGATAGGTGTTTGTTTTTTCTCTCAAAAAACAAAGGAGGTCTAAAAATTGAGCAAAAATGTAACAGGAACTATACGAGAGAAGAAAGGACTGTACTATGCAGTCATAAACTATTATGGAGAAAACGAGGAAAGGAAGCAGAAATGGTTTCCGACAAAACTCCCCGTGCGTGGCAATAAGAAAAAAGCAGAGGCAATTCTCAAACAGGTTTTATGTGAGTTTGAAATACCGATAAGCAAAGGCGAGAAGGTTAATCTTTGTGTAAATCAAAAAATACAGATTGAGAACACAGGAGATGCCGCCGTAGTAAATGTTAAAAGCGTTATTTCAACAAAAGCGGCAGAGGATATGAGTTTAGATGATTTTCCGAAAGACCAAGTGCAGTTTTTATTGTTTTCGGATTATCTGAAAAAATATGTGCCTTTAACGCTCAAAAGGAAAAAGAAAATCGAAGCGACAACTTATTCAGCTTATGTTGGAAACATAAATAATCCGATAGCTCCTTATTTCGAGGAAAAAGGAATAACACTCGGCGAACTTACCGCCGAGGATATTCAAGATTTTTATGATGTTCAGCTTGAGCGTGTAACGGCAAATACGGTAATTCATTATCACGCAATTATAAGACTTGCGTTGTGCTATGCGAGGAAAATGGGATATATTAAAGAAAATCCTATTGAAGAAGTTGACAAGCCGGAGAAAAATCAATTTGTCGGAAAGTTTTATAACAGCAACGAATTGAGCGAGGTAATAAGACTGACAAAGAACACAAAATTGGAATTGCCCGTAATCTTCGGTGGCTTTTACGGACTTCGTAGGAGCGAAATTGTAGGCTTGCGATGGTCGGCAATAGATTTTGACAACAATGTCTTTTATGTTAATCACACCGTTACCACGCCTAATATAGACGGCAAGAAAACTATCGTCGCAAAGGACAGGGCAAAAACAAAATCAAGTCTTAGAGCTTTGCCGCTTAATGAGGACTTAAAAGACAGACTGATTGAAATCAGAAAGCAGCAGGAGATGTATCAAAAGAAGTTTAAGCGGTCATACGACAGGAATTGGCTTGATTATGTAATGGTGGACGAGCTGGGAGGGTTGATATTACCCGATTATATTACACCGGCGTGGAAACGGCTTTTAGAGAAGAATAATATGCGTGTGATTCGTTTTCACGATTTAAGACATACTTGTGCGTCGCTTCTATTGAACAAAGGCAAGCACGACGGAATAACTCTGAAAGATATTCAAGTATGGCTCGGACACAGCGATTTTTCAACAACGGCAAATACATATTCTCATCTTGATGCAACATCAAAGGTATCGTCATTAACCGCTTTGTCAGGTGCCGTAAGCCTTGCGGACTGTTAATGAGGGAACTTTTTGAGGGAACTCATAAAAAAACAAGGTTTTTGCTCGCAACAAAAACCTTGTAATTGGCGGACGGGGTGGGATTCGAACCCACGTGCCGGAGTTACCGACAAACTGATTTCGAGTCAGCCCCGTTATGACCACTTCGATACCCGTCCTTATATAAATATATACATGTTGCATCGCTGCCGATGCCCATACGGGCAAGCCTAACGCAACAATAAATATTGTAACACGAAAACAGCGGCCTTGTCAAGTCCTTTTGCCGAATAATTTGGTGAATTTGGCTTTTTACAGAAAATGAAGCAAAGAAAACTTGACATCATGCATAACACCGCCGCACCACATAAACATAACGGCGCTGCATTCGCGCAGATAATCCGGCAAAATTGTGATCCAGTCCGACTTTGCCGCAAGCCGCGCCGGATGCAGCCCTGCCTTTTGCGCAATCCGACCGGCACGGTACACGTGAAACTGATTGGTTACAAAGGCGGTTTTATACGGTTTTTCCAAAAGCTTGTCCAACAGCTCTTTGGAATACAGAAAATTTTCATAGGTCGATGTTGCACGTTCTTCACACACAATTTTTTCTTCTGCAACACCCTGCCCCACCAAATAACGGCGCATTCCCTCGGCTTCTGTAATACTCTCATACGGGCCGCGGCCGCCGCTGACAACAAGGTATGCATCCGGGTTCATTTTGTGGTATTGCACCGCTTTATCCAGCCGATACCGAAGCACACGTGAAGGCGTTTCTCCGTGCAGACCGGCACCCAAAACAATTAAGGCAGCTTCATCATAGCGTACTGTGTCACTGCGGCCGGAGACGGTAATGAGTGCAGAGATAAAGAAAACAAAACAAAAACCAAGCAAAACCAATGCCTTCACCACTGTGCCCGCACGATTATCCAACAGCCGATTCATGCCGCGGAACAGTATCGCATATAAAAGCGCAAGCACGCCGAGAGCCGTAAGGGCATACAATCCCAGGTTCGGGCTGGAGTTAAACCACAAAAAAGCTGCATTTGTTAAACAAACCAAAGATAAAAGCACAAGAAAAAATCTGGCAATCCGCGCCATAGTGTCAACTCCTTTTGTTGCAGGATGTATAGGCTCAGTATACCAGATTTTTCTAATTTTGTCAATTTACATTTTAGGGTCTAGTTTACAGACTGTGTATCTATCAGGTTGGCTGCCGAAAGAGCCTTATACACAATCGGTGTTAAAATGGCGGTAATAATGATTTCGGGAATCATATATGTACCGTTATAAAAAATGGAGTAAATCAGCGCCAGCATGCCGCCGGAGCAATGCGCCATAATTTTTGCGCCGATAGCGTAAAAGCCCTCCTGCGTGAAAAACCACTCTGCCCAAGCGCCGAAGAAGATCGCGCCGGAAATGATGTGGACAATATACCGCAGAAACAACGCAAAAACAGAGCCGACACAAATGGCTGCCGCATCGTTTTTAATTTTACCCTTAAAAATGCCGCCAAAGCCCAAAACCGTGTAAGCCGCTATATAATCGAGCAGGCATACGCACAAGGCCTGCCAAACCAGCATTTGGCTGTCTCCCGGAAGGAAAAAGGCCGTAACGGTTTTCATACCCAGCAAAAGCTGTACCAAGCTGAAAATCAACGCCGAAAGCAGACCCCAACGTGTGCCGTAGCAATAGGCAATTAAAACAATCGGCATCATAGACGCAATGGTGATACCGCCGCCGAACGGCAGCTGAAACGGCTGAAAAATCGACAGCACGGCTGCCACCGCAATGAGCATGGCAGATACAACAAGTTTTTTGGTTCTCATATAAGCTTCCTCCTTAAAATGCTTGATTTGGTTTTGCGGCAAGGGCATACAAAAAGCGGAAACAGCCGCGTACAGACTGTTTCCGCTTATCACACAAGCTTGAAATATTCCCTACGTTGGCATTACCCAAATCAGGTTTACGGGTCGAAAATTTTTCCTCTCAGCCCTGCTGTGCGTTACAAACTCCGTAACAGGCAGTCAGCGGCTCCCCGATATTTATTTATCTGTATTGTAACACAGCGCCAAAACGTTGTCAAGCATTTTGGCAGAAAATCTGCCGTTTTTTGCCATAAAAGCGCAAAATTTGC
>UQYH01000120.1 GCA_900545185.1 uncultured Eubacteriales bacterium
ATTTCTTCCTTGGTTGCCGTAACAGGTACGGCCTCCAAATCGACACGATGCGTTAAAATATCCTCCGCGTCATGCTCGGTAAACTCTATGGCGTTTTTCAAAAGCTCACCCTCCGAGCTGTCAATGCTGCCGTCCTGCTGTACTTCGTCAACCAGCATCAATAGCTCCTCTTGTGACATTTTCGAGTCGTTTTCCAGCCGCAGGGCTTTGGCAATCATCTTTTTCCAAAGCGAAAACAAAAAGCTCAGCGGTTTTAAAATCCACATAAACAGGGTAATGATGGGGGCAGAGAACATGGCGAATTTTTCCGCACAGTCCTTTGCAATGCTTTTGGGCGTAATTTCGCCGAAAATTAAAACCACAACGGTTACCACAATGGTAGAAAGGGTTGCGCCGATGTCACCGTAATGACGGACGAACAGCACCGTACCGAGTGAGGCAACGCCGATGTTTACAATGTTATTTCCGATTAAAATAGTAGAAATTAATGCATCATATTGTTCTGCAAGCCTGCAGGCGGCCTTTGCCCGTTTGTTCCCCTTTTCGGCCAAAGTGCGCAGCTTTGTGCGGTTTAAGGATGAAAAAGCAGTTTCGGTCGCCGAAAAATAGGCGGACATAAGAACCAAAAAGACCATAATTAAAATATCTGTCAACATGGTAATCTCCTTGTTTTATAAATTCTGTATGAGTTGATTGCGGGTGTTCGGCCGTCTCGCTAAAGTCTGGCCGGACGCGGAATGAGAACAGAAATATAAAACAAAATACAAAAATTACCCGTATCGCCGTCTGTCGCGTCACTTTCCATGTATGTAAAACCTCCTTCGTGCAAAGCTTCTTTTTTGTTATTATACACGAAGGGGCAGGTTTTGTCAATAGGGGTGAGCGTGTCGATTGTGTCGGCAATGCCGCAGAACCGATGTGTGTACATACGGCAGAGCCATCCATACAGGTGTATGCAAACGGTGTTGCTGTGCCATACAGCACATATTATCGGTCAGATAATTTGAAGGTGGAACCGGTTAACAATCATATGCTTGTTACCGTTACAACCAGAGCATATCAGGCGGCCAATCATATTTACCATGATGTGACCATTTATAAAAACGGCTCTTGATATTCTTCAGAGCGGTACGAAAATTGGGGAAAGGAACAGTTAAAAACAAGAATTAATGTTCCTGCCCAATCCGGCGATCGGATTGAGGTGTATGTTGATCATTACACCGAACACAACGGATTGGTAGAATCGGCACACAGTTCCAAAACAGGCCAATATTAAGCCGTTATGAAAAAAGTTCATCCGCAGCAAATATGACTTGCGGATGAACCTTTTTTTATTCGATCATGAAATTCGGCTTGTGTTAAGCGCAGCGGCTTATTTCGGTTGTTTACCGATATAGGCCAAAATACCGCCGTCAACATACAGCACGTGACCGTTTACGAAGTTTGAAGCATCGGAGGCTAAGAACACAGCCGGTCCCTGCAAATCTTCTGCATTGCCCCAGCGTGCAGCCGGTGTTTTGGCAATGATGAACTGGTCAAACGGATGTCTTGAACCGTCGGGCTGAATCTCGCGCAGCGGAGCGGTTTGCGGTGTAGCAATGTAACCGGGGCCAATGCCGTTGCACTGGATGTTAAATTCGCCGTATTCGGAAGCGATGTTACGGGTCAGCATTTTAAGACCGCCCTTGGCTGCTGCATAGGCCGAAACGGTTTCGCGGCCAAGCTCACTCATCATAGAGCAGATGTTGATGATTTTACCGCCGCCCTTTTTAATCATGGACGGAATGACAGCCTTTGATACGATGAACGGTGCGTTTAGGTCAACGTCAATTACCTGTCTGAACTCGTCGGCAGACATGTCGCACATCGGAATACGCTTGATGATGCCGGCGTTGTTTACCAAAATATCAATCACGCCAACTTCTTTTTCAACGGTGGCAACCAGGTTTTGTACCTGTGCTTCGTCGGTTACGTCGCAAACATAACCGTGTGCTTCAATGCCGGCTTCTTTGTAGGCTGCCAGGCCTTTGTCAACCAATTCTTGCTTAATGTCGTTAAAAACAATGGTAGCGCCGGCTGCCGAAAAAGCGGTTGCGATGGCAAAACCAATACCGTACGAAGCGCCGGTAACCAAGGCAACCTTGCCGTCCAAACGGAAATCATTCATGTTCATAAGTAAAACCTCCTAAAAATTTTTTGAAAAATATGAACTATCTTAAATCCTTTGTTTCAATATGATCCATATCGGTAAACTCTTGGTTTTCGCCGCACATAGCCCAAATAAAGGAGTAGTTTTTGGTGCCGACACCGCTGTGGATAGACCAGCTGGGGCTGATAACGGCTTCTTCGTTGTGCATAATCATGTGGCGTGTTTCCTGCGGTTCGCCCATCATGTGGAATACGCAGTCATTTTCGCCCAGGTCTAAGTAGAGATATACTTCCATGCGGCGATCATGAGTGTGGCAGGGCATGGTGTTCCAAACCGAGCCTTCCTCCAGCATGGTAAGACCCATCGAAAGCTGGCAGGTATCCAGCACTTCGGGGTGGATGTACTGATTAATAACGCGCTTGTTGGCATCGGCCGCACTGCCGCAGGGTACCTTTTTCGCCTTGGCGATGTCGATTTTAACAATCGGGTAGCTTTTGTGCGCCGGGCAGGAGCTGATGTAGAACTTGGCCGGATCGGCAGCGTCGTCGCTTTCCATTACAATTTCCTTGTTACCCATGCCGATGTACAGACCGTCACGCGGGAGCATTTCGTAGCTTGTGCCGTCAACGGTGATTTTGCCCTTGCCGCCGATGTTAATAACGCCCATTTCGCGTCTTTCCAAAAAATAGGTTGCGGCCAGCTCTTTGCCGGCTTCAAGCGTCAGCTTTTTGTTAACGGGCATAGCGCCGCCGGTGATGATTCTGTCAATATGACTGTACACCATTTTCACATTATCGGCGGTAAACAGACCCGTGATTAAAAATTCATCGCGCAGGGTTTCGGTTGTGTAATGCTTAAAATCTTTGGGATTTGTCGCGTTTCTGATTTCCATTTTTGTTTCTCCTCTTATCATATAAATTTTTATAGACCCTTGACTATGCCAAAAGTCTGTAAATTTCAGCAAGATTCACGTACGACAAGGTGGTGTGCCAGCACGGCGCGTACGCTTTTTACGTTTTGATTGGTTTGCTTAAGCAGCGCATCCACGGCCAAAACGCCCATTTCGTAAAACGGTATATGAACGGTTGTCAGGCTGGGGCGAAACATTTCGCTTGTCGGCACGTCATCCATCCCGGCTACGGCAATATCCTGCGGTACGCGATAGCCCAGCCGCTCGGCAAGACCGATAAACTGCATGGCGTGCGTATCGCAAATGCCTAAATAGGCGTCGGGCACCGTTTCATTCAGCAGCTGCCCCAAACGGCGCTCCAAGTCACATTTGGGCACATCCGTCAGGCAAAGTGATGCGTTAAACGGTATGCCGGCTTCCTCCAGCGCGCGTTTATAACCGGCAATCTTATCACGGTCAACGCGCAAATGTGCGCTGTCCCCCGTGATGGCAATACGGCGGCAGCCCTTTTGGATTAAATGCTGTGTCAGTTCACAGGCCGCCTCGGTTAAATCAACCGATACAAAGCTGGTTTTGGGATTTTCCATCATGCGGTTAATAAACACATGCGGAATTTGATGTGCAAGCAGCAGCGTTTCTTCCTCGCGCTCGTCCGCCAGATTTTTACCGATGACGATAACGCCCAGCTTTCCGTGATTCCAGGTCGGATAGTCCTGCGCGGATTTTGCCGCATCTCGCCGTGCAATGGAAACGGTAATGCCTTTTTCGTGTGCGGCGCTCATAATGCCGTCCACCACGCGCGTAAAACCGGAAAACTGCTCTAAATCATTCGAGGCGCTGATTTCCAGCTCCAGCTTCATTTGCTTGTTTACGGCAAATTCGTTGACGCAGCCAAGACGCTCCATAGCGTCTATAATCGCCATTTTGGCAGTGGCGCGTACGTTTTCGCCGCGCAAAAAGCGGAACACCGTGCTGCGTGACACGCCCGACTCTTTCACTATCTCAGAAACCTTCATAAGCCAGCCCTTCTGTTTCATTAAATTGAAACACTTGTATCAATTAAATAATACCATTTTGTAAGGCGTTTGTCAAGAGAGAAGGGAAGAGAATTCAAAATTTTATTTGCAATGCGATTTTTTATAAAAAATGTTTTCTCCCCCTTTTCATTCCGTTCTTTTTGTGGTACAATGGGTAAGGTACGAGGATTTTACATAGTAAAGGTGATCTGCATGTTTTTAAAAAAGATAAGAATTTTTGCAATTTTGGTGTTGTGCCTGTCGTTTGCCGTGCAGGCTTCGGCGGCCGGGCTTCTCTCCGGCGAGGCGCTGCCGCAGTCGGCCGAACCTGCCGAAAGCGCACCGCTTGCCCTTCCCAAGGTGGAGCAGGGCGAGGTGGCTGTCTCCTTCGGTGTGACAGAGGATCACATCACCGTCGGTGAGACGCTGCAAATTACCGTCACGGTGGCCTATCCGGCCGATTTACCCCTGCCGTGCCGCGCGCAGTGGAGCATAGACGGCACACCGCAGGCCGCGCTGACGAATGACCGTTTTGTGCTGCGAAACGGAAAAACATCGGTCTTTACCCGTCACATCGGGGAGGATTATCGCGGTATTAAGGATATTACCGTTGGGTTTTCGCTTTTTATCAACGGTGTGGAAATGGCGGCAACGCAAAAGACCGTTACCATTATCGACCCGATTTTAGAAGCCAAAAAGGCTGACGAACGTGCATACATAACAAGCCTGGTGCAGCCCGTCCGTGTGGAGGCAACAGTGGCAAGAAACGCAACCCTGTATCGGGATGTTATGCTGAAAACCGCCATCGGCAGTGTAAGCAGCGGCACAAAATGTCAGGTCATTGCCAGCAAAACCGATTATAGTAATCAGGTGCGGTTGTCCGACGGACGGACAGGCTGGCTGAGCTATCGGGATTTATGGATTTCAACCAAAAATTATACCAAAACCACGGATATAAGCAACGGAGATAAGGATTTGTTTGTCCGCACCATGGGGTATACCAGTGAAACGGATTATTTGATTTGGGTTCACTTAGAGTGCCAAAAGGTTAATGTTTTTATGAAGAAAAACGGCGTTTGGTGCATCGAAAAGGTGTTCCCCTGCGCCAGCGGCAAAAACGCCACACCAACGGTAACGGGCGTGTTTAAGTATTATGCCCTGCAAAATCGCTGGCCGTACGATACCTATTATGTCGGCCCGGTGATGATTTTTTCGGGCAACTATGCGCTCCATTCCGTGTTAATGCGTTATGACGGCAGCGTGTATGACGGTACGGTCGGCCGCCCGGCTTCGCACGGATGTGTGCGTCTGCGGCAGGATGATATGCTGTGGCTGCGGAATTTTATTCCGCTGCATACAACTGTGGTTGTGTATTAAGTTGTGTATTCAAATGTAAAGCAATATGACAAAACGATACAACGGAAGGACAGAAAAGCGATGAAAACAACATGGCATGGTTTTGAGGCGGATGAGTTTGAGTTTGAGGGCAGAAAAGCAATAGTGGTTTTTCCGAAAAAACCGGAACCGGAGGAAAACTGGACGCTGAAAACAGAATATTGGAATGCGTTTCCCGAAACCGAAATTGCGCTGCTGCATCGGGGCTTTCATGCGGCGTATTTGCAAAACAAAAGCCGTTTTGCACCGCCGGAGGATTGTGACGCCAAGGCGCGGTTTGTGTCGTACCTGCATACAACCTACGGTCTGCGCGACAAGTGTGTACCGGTCGGCATGAGCTGCGGCGGTGCGCATGCTGTCAGCTTTTGCGGCACGCATCCCGATGCCGTGGCCTGCATGTTTATTGATGCGCCGGTGCTGAATTATTGCAGCTTTCCGGGCAAAATTGATGATGACAGGCAGAGAAAGGTTTGGGACAATGAGTTTATCAAGGCGTATCCCGATGCCACGCGTGCCGGACTGCTTTGCTTTGAGCGTCACCCCATGAATTGGATTCCCGCCCTTAAGGCGCATAAAATTCCGATTCTTATGCTATACGGCACGGAGGATCAGACGGTTTTATACAGTGAAAACGGACAACTGATGGAAGAGGCATATGCCGATGCGCCGGAACTGTTAACGGTCATTCCGCGCCTGGCACAGGGTCATCATCCGCACGGCATCCCGTGGGATCCGACCGTGATTGTTGACTTTATCATTCACCACACGCGCTAAAGCATGGCGCAGGGAGGTGCGGAGCATGAAGAAAAAGAAAAATTCCAAATGGCCGGTGCTTGTTGCGCTGTCCGGGCTGGCAGTGCTTTTATATGCGCTGACGGGGCGGCGGTATCGGGATGTTTATTTGCGTGATTTTTCGGTTAGTGACGATGGTGAAACACTTATTTTAGATGTCGGCGTACGGGGAAAAGACGGCTGTGTACGTGCGGCCACCCTTTCGGGGGACGGCGAAAGCGTGCATGTCAGCTTTTATTCCGCTTACGGGGTGCATGCCGGTATGGGCGCTGAGCATATTTTTCCGCTCCATTTGCCCAAAGCGTGCACAAGGCTGTATTTCGGCAGCGCGGATGCGTGGGTGCTGACGTTAGAAAAACGGGACGGCGTTTGGGAGAGAGTCTAAAAAAGAAATAAAACGCACAAAAGGAGCTGTTTAAACAGAGA
>UQYH01000121.1 GCA_900545185.1 uncultured Eubacteriales bacterium
TGAATCAGTCCTTTTACAAGAAATTGGGTTTTACATTTGTAATCAATCAATATCCTTATTGTATCATAATTGGTGCATATTTGCAAGATTTAGTGTAAAAAAAGAGCTGCACTTTGGCGGTCATTGATAAAACAGTAACATTAACCGACTGTCAAACGGAGTTGCTAAAAAACACGCATATCACCTTTTAAGGGATATGCGTGTTTTTCGTGTGCTTTTATTTTTCTAAAAATGTCTACTCTGATATGTCACCATTTAGAGGTCGAAAAAGCCTTATTTTATGCGGCTTTTAAGGGCTGAAATATAATATCATTACCTTGCTCAAAAACGGGGTTTTATTTTCTACACGCACATAAATTTACACTTTTTGAAAAAGGGGATTTAAGTCCGTTTTTCGACTTAAATCCCCTTAACTGACATGTGTCAAAAAAGAGCAGATTTGTCAAAGGCGAGCGTAGCTCGTATATTTACCATTGACAAACTTGCTCTTTTTTGCTATTCATTCTCGATTATATTGCTATTCTCTGATTCTATAATGATATTTTCTTCGGCTGCTTCTTGATGATCCGGATTGCTTAGCAATGTATCTTGCAATGCTGACTTTAATTTATCGCAGCACGGCTTGAAAGAAACATATGTAATTCCACCGCCTATAACTCCGCCCACAACCGGAATTGCTTTTTTGAAAAATCCTGCAAATACTGCTTTTGTCATTCTAACGCCAAACCACTTTGATACACTTTTTACAATAGGATAAATCGTTCCTTTTGTGAGCGCCGTATTTATAAGCTTTTTTTCAACACCGCAAGCGAGCGCTTTTGCCATTGCTTTTATAGCATTGTTGGCACCGGCGACACCGTACATAACTCCTAAGCAAACAATAAGAATGTTCAGTGTTTCAGAATCAAACTTTTCGCCCTCGACACTTGTATCTATTTCGGGAAAACCGTATACATACATTAGTTTTTGTGTGGCTCTCAACATATATCCATAATATTGAACAATGTCTGTCGGGATGAAATGGAGCGCAGCCAATTGGCGCCGGTGCTGAGACGAATCAGAAAACAACGGCACATGTGATTGGAGTCTGTTTTCGATATAAAAAAGGATTATACAAAATGCAAAAAAGGTCTGCCGCAGAGCGAAGCCCTGCGGCAGACCTTTTTGTAAAGGAAATATAGAAATGAACAGACAAGTCAGGCCTGTTAAAAAGCAGCAATCGCGCTGAAACATGCAACATCTTTTTATTGCATGGTATAGTGTTCTTCAGCGATAAGCGGCTTTAAGGTGTTTCCGTTCCAAATCAACGCTTTTGCTGTACATCCGCTCGGTACTGTGTTGTGTGTTGCGGACAGTTCATTGACCCCTGTATTCAGTGTAAGCTCTTGTTTTTCTGCATTTACCAGTTTATTGTTTTGATAAATTGCCAGAATTAACGTGACCTTTTCCGGCCATACAGAGCCTTCTGCTTGCTTGATTATCTTTGTGGCAGCCGTCATAGCGCCGGATTTTGATTTGGTAAACCGAATACTGCCGATTGCATCTGCCCCGTCGGCGGCGCCCTCTGTCGGAACACCGTAGGCCATGATTTCTGCAACGTTATATGCCGTTGTGTTGCTGTAATCATGACGGCTGAGTGTAAATCGCAGTTCGTTGCCTGTCAGCGTTTCTGCAAAGGGAATCAGCGTTGATACGAATTCGCCGTCTCTGCCGGTGTTGAGTGTAACATTTTCATTGGCTGTTGTCCATGTTGTGCCGCTAATGCCCGAACGGCCGACCTCTACCTTAACCGCGTCGGCTACCCTGCCTTCGCTGATAACATATCGGCTGTTAAATTCTGCCCAACCAATGTCGTATGTACCGCCCAGGTCAATGGTTATAACAAGCGCTTCTTTCGGTGAAGGTGCACTGCTGTAACGGTCATACAGTGTTGCGCTGCCCACCGTACCCATAGCCTTGTCCGCATAAGATCCGTCCGTAATGGCCGAAACCGGCAGCACGTCATACTGTGCCGGCAAATTTGTGCTGACAGCCTTGCCTAAAGCAATATTAGACGGTAACTCTGCTTTTTTTATGCCGTAGGCCTCCAGTTCAAAGAAGCTATAGCCTACCTGTATTTCCTTTCCGCCCTGCGCGACTGTTCCGCCTGTGGAATTGCCGTCCTTATCCGTCCACGTGTTGGTGAAGGTAAACCGAATGGCGCTGCCTGACCCTGAAATTGCAAAATTCGTCCGAACGGAGGGCGCTACATTTGTGTTGCCGGGGCTTGGTCCTTGGTTTAATGTACCGCCCGTCAATACATCCTGCCAAACATATGTGCCGCTTGACACATTGCCCAATTCAATTTTAACATCGTCACCAAACGTATAACCCTGAAAGCGCTCATAAACCGAAACCGTGCTGAAGTCATACACATGATCCAGCGTATAGGTAATCACAAGGGGCTGATTGCCGTCGGAAGCGGCATAGCGCTCTATTGACATTCCCGTGCCGTCGGTTGAACCGTCGCGCATCGCCGTTTCGGCCAGCATGTCGTTGATGGCAGACAGAGAAACGGATGCGTTCGTGACGTGACCTGCCGATATAGGCAAAATATTTGCCGGGACGGGTGCAGCCTTTTTCCAATTGGCTGTTAAGGAAACCGTACCCTTCGGCATGATAAAGGTTGTTGCTTCACCGTTTATGTCTGCAAGAGAAGCCCCGCCCGTGACAGTCCAGCCGTCAAAATCATAACCTTCCTTTGTTCCGGCCGAAACGGCAACAATTTCTCCGGCCGTGTAGCTTCCCGCACCGCTTGCGGCGGCTTCGCTGCCGCTGACGGTAACATCGTAGGCCGTACCGGCGTCACCCAGCGTAAAATCCAGTAAGTCTGCGGTTCCGCTGCCTTCATATACAAAAAACAGAGCGTCTGTTCCGTTTTCGAAATTTACGTCTTGTGTGTAAGATGTCCACTCATTGGCTTCCGACAATGCAATTGCTGCCGCCGGAACACCAAGCATCGCACCGGTATACACCTTTAAAGTACCGCCGGCAGGGGATTTTGCCGTTACGGAAATTGTATTTGTATCATCGTTAAAATAAAAATACTTATAGCCTGCATATTCCCCGTTTTCCAGCCCGGAAACATATTGCATGGCAGTTGCGTCACCGTCTGCACCGTCCTGTGCATAGGCTGCGCTGGGGGATATATTGCATGCAATATAGGCAGGAAATTTGCCGGAGGCAAGCATGGGACGTCCGCCGCCCAAGCCAAAGCTGGTTAGGCACACCTGACTGATAGAACCGTCAGCTTGGATTTCTATTTTTTCCGCACAAGCCTGTCTGCCAACGGCTCCTGTCTGGCGATGATAGAATATGTAATATTCACCGTTAATTTCAGCTATGCTGCCGTGATTGTTACCGTAAATAGCTTTTCTTTCCACATTGCCTTTATAGCCGACATCCGTATTGCAGACAATAATGCCGCCGTACGTAAACGGGCCGTATGGGCTGTCCCCGGTAGCGTAACACAGCTGATGTCCCTCTTCGTTGGAATAAATAAAATAGTATTTTCCGTTTATTTTTCTCATACTGGCAGCCTCAAAAAAAGCGTTGCCGGCATAAGCTTCATTACCGGTTTCGCCGGTTATGTATTTGCCCGGAACGATTCTGGTACGGGTGCCTTCTTTAACCGTAACCATATCCGATTCCAATTCAATACAATAGGCGCCGTCGGCTCCTATATTGTTCGCTATCTGGCTGTCATAATCTTCCTTTCTGCCGGTTGTGTAACCGCTGTAGAGATATACCTTGCCGTCCTCATCTACAAAAATTGCCGGGTCACAGGCCGGCGGATCGCCTGCTTTGTTTCCATATTTTGTTCCGTCGGCATAATGTACCTTACCCACATATTCATATCGGCCTGCCGGGCTATCACACCTTGCCACGCCGATGGAGCCGGATCCGTTTAAGGGGTAATACAAATAATATTTTCCGTCTGTGCCCTTCGTAACGTCAGGCGCGTAAAGTCCCATGTTTGAGGCATTGTCCGGATCATCCTCGGCATCCCAGATAATGCCTTCATAGCGCCAGGCCGATAAATCGCTTATCGGCGCCGACCATCCGACGTATTTCGTATCGCAATAGGATGTTGTGTTATATTTGTCGTGACTGCCGAAAATATAGACCCTTTCATCAAATACGTAAGGTTCTCCGTCCGGCACATATTCATAGCTGGGTAAATAGGGATTATAAATTCTTTCTGTCATATAATCCACTTCCTCCTGCTCGCCGTCATTGCCGGTGGAGGAAGGTGTTCCGTAAGCCTCCAGTTCGGCCAGCTGATAGAGCGATTCGCCGCCGCTTTTAACGGCGCCGGGCGCAAAGGTAAACACAATTTTATTTCCGCTAACGGCCGGAAAGCTAAACTCTGTTTTTACAATCTCACCGTTTGCGACGCCGCTTTGCAGAGCACCGTTCGTTACTGCCTCGATCAGCTCTTGCTCTGTGCCGATTTCAACGGTGACGCCGCTTGTCATAGAACCAACCGTAAAATAACGCTCTTGCACGGCAACGGCTGTTATATCGTAGCTTTTCTTCAGATTGATGGTAACGACCAACTCGCCCGTTGCGGATTCCGGTGAACCGTAACGTGTTTGCGGATCGCCGTCAATCGTCTTTTCTATCTCCAATCCCGCGTTTCGTTTGGGGATGTTTGCCTGAATGGCTTTGGCCTTTGTCAGCAGGAGGTTATCCCCTCCGGTTTCTGCCGCTGCAACGGGGAAAAACGGCAAGGCGGCTGCGTATGCCAAGGACAGCACAACCGAGACAAGCTTTGTTAATCTTTTTTTCATTGTGAATCCTCCTTTATATTTACATATCTCTTATAATTATTGTAACACGCAAAAATAGCAAAAAACAAGTGCCAATATGTGTTATTGGGGTCAAGTTTTTGCTATTCATGTGTTAGACATACATCTGATGCAGACGTAAAAATACCGCTGCAGAATTCTGTTCTGTGACGGCATTTGATACTACTGCGGCAGTACAGAACATGAAGAAGATTGCAAATATCCTTTGAAGGAGGTCTGTCCGCTTTCCGGGGGCAATGATTAAAAACCTGATATATACGACAAAAACCCGCCTGAAAACGGCGGGTTTGTCAGTTGTCTGAGCTGCGCCCTAAAGCGCAGTCCCTTTGAAAGCTGTTTGGCTTATTCTTCTGTTGTTTCAACACCCAGGGCATCGCCGATGGTATCGGTTACTTCGTCTTTATAAGCGGTAACGGATTCCTCTTCTGCGTCCTTTTCGGCAGGTGCTTCGGCCGGAGCCGGGGCTTCCTCTTCAATCGGCAGCAGAGCGCGGATGCTGAGTGCAATCTTCTTGTTATCCCAGTCGATGTCAACAATCTTAACGTCAACTTCCTGACCGATTGTCAGCTCATCCTGTGGCTTTGCAATGCGCTTGTTGGCAATTTGAGAAATATGAATCAAACCGTCAACGGTGGGCATAATTTCGGCAAATGCGCCAAAGGGCAGCATGCGAACGATTTTGGCCTTTACAACATCGCCAACGTTAAGCTTAGCCTTAGCAATTTCCCAGGGGTTATCCAGCGGATTTTTGTAACCCAAAGAAATTTTCTTGGTTTCTTCATTGATGTCTTTAATATACACTTCAATGGCATCGCCAACGTTTACAACATCAGACGGATGCTTAATTCTCGACCAGCTCAGCTCGGAAATGTGTACTAAGCCGTCTACGCCGCCGATATCGACAAATGCACCGAAGCTGGTTAAGGATTTTACGATACCGTTGTACTTTTTGCCGATTTCGCAGCCTTCCCAGAAAGCTTTTTCAAGCTCTTGTTTTTGTGCGGTTAAAACGGTTTTAACGTTACCGACAATGCGCTTTCTTCTTTCGTTCACGTCAATAATTTTAAAGGGAACGATTTTGCCGACCAGCTCGTTTAAATCAGAGAGGTAACGGTCGTTTGCAAGAGATGCGGGGACAAATACGCGAAAGCTTTTATATGTAACAATCACGCCGCCGTTTACAACGCTATCCACTTTCCCTTCCAAAATATCGCCGTTTTCAAACGCCTTTAAAATTGCTTCCCAGGTTTTGAACGAGTCCAATTTCTTTTTAGAAAGTGTAATTTTACCTTCCACATCGTTGACACGGACAACGAAACCTTGAATTTCATCTCCGACTTTAACAATATCCTCCGGGGTCAGCGAGGGGTCGTCTGAAATTTCAGAAGCGGGGATGATACCGTCCTGCTTAACGCCCAGATCTACGATTACTTCCGTAGGTCCTACGTCAATTACAGTACCGGTTACAACATCGCCGGTGTGAATTGCTTTCAGAGATTCCTCTAAGAGTGTTGCAAAGTCTTTGTCTTGGTTTTCCATCTTGTTGATAGCCTCCTTTATTATAACCGCAGGTGTTGAGGCACCGGCGGTAATTCCGACCTTTTTATTTTGAAAGACGCTGAGGTCTTCTATTGCGTGGATGGATTCAGCACAATAGGCTTCCGGACAAACGCTCTTGCAAATCTGATACAGCTTTTGCGTGTTCGAGCTGTTTTGCCCTCCCAGCACCAGCATCACATCAACCGTGCTTGCCAGTTTTTGGGATTCAGTCTGCCTTTCTTCAGTCGCATTACATATTGTATCAAATATAGTGGTGTTTTGGC
>UQYH01000122.1 GCA_900545185.1 uncultured Eubacteriales bacterium
ATTAACGGCACCCTTTATTTTACGGCGCTTAAAACGCGATGTTTTAAAAGAACTCCCTGCCAAAACCGAAACGGTTTTATATGCCAAGCTGGCCGAGGAACAAAACAAGCTGTACGCCGCCAATTTGGCCTCTATGCGTAAAGAATTGGAAATGCAGCCGGAACTGAACGCAAGTGGAAAAAACAGGATTATGATTTTGGCAATGCTGACGCGTTTGCGCCAAATTTGCTGCGACCCTGCCCTATTATATGAAAACTACCGTGAAGAAAGCGCTAAGTTTGATTTGTGCATGAACCTTGTGGAAAGCTCCGTGCAATCCGGGCATAAGATGCTTATTTTTTCACAGTTTACCAGCATGCTGTCTCTGCTTGAAAAAGCCTTGCGGCAACGTCAGATTCCGTACTATTTAATTGAAGGCTCCACGAAAAAGGAGGATCGTTTGGCACAGGTTTCTGCCTTTAACCAAGATGACACACCTGTTTTCCTCATCTCCTTAAAAGCGGGCGGCACCGGACTGAATTTAACAGGTGCCGATATTGTCATTCACTATGATCCATGGTGGAATTTGAGCGCACAAAATCAGGCGACAGATCGTGCACACCGTATCGGTCAGAAAAACAGCGTATCGGTATATAAACTAATCGCAAAGGGTACCATTGAAGAAAAGATTTTAGCACTGGCCGAAAAGAAACAAAGCCTGGCAGAAAATGTTCTGCCGGATGAAACAACAATGCTGCGCAATATGACGCGTGAACAGATTTTAGACCTATTTAAGCCGTAAGATCGGGATAACAGGCTGCGGCAAAGATCATCGTATCAAAACAGGGGAACGGTAAAAATCCAGTCCGTTTTTCCCTGTTTCTTTTTTGGGATACAACAGACTGTACACATCCGTTGCCAAACAATCCAAGGTAAACATACGCTCGGCATCTGTATTTTTCGGTGAACAATCAGCACATTTGTTGATGAAAGGAACAAAAGATCGCTTTGAAAGCTCGCGCAAAATTGCGCCGCCGTATGAGTTAACACCCAAAATCCGTGCATAGCCGGGCTGTATGGCTTCATCAGCCTTTGTAATACCCAAAAGGCAATTGATAAGGGTACGGCGAATCCGTGTCAGCGGATACCGTTTTGTTTTGGCAAGCATGGCCATTTTGTCAAAATCACGTGTGTATGCGGCTGCATCCATCAGGCGTTTTTCCATACCTTCCGATACACCGCAGATGTTTTCAAGGTCACTGCGCTTGCTTTTCATAAGTGCATAGCTCACCAGCGTACCAAGCATATCATGATCTATCGGCGCGCGACCGTTTTCTGCTTCACGCTTTAAAATTGCATAAGCCGACGGCGGCATAAATGCAGACGGATTTTTTTGTTCTGCCAGCATGCGGCGAATGGCCAAAGCGCTTGCCGTTTCGCCTTGGGCTTCCTGCGCATTATAATCACCCCTGCGCTGAATGACCGCTGGGGTGAGCGAAGCCTCTGTTTTCCGTATGGCTTTTATATATTCAATCCCTAAAATATCATTGGGCATTAAGGGTACGGCTTCTTCATCCTTCGTGCATCGATGAAAAGCTGCCGCAACGGCTGAAGGATAGCTTTCACCCTTTTGCAGGTGTGCACGCAGTTCGGCTAAATAGTCCGCCGAAGCAATGATGTCAGCTGCAGATTGCAATACCGAAAGGTCGCCCACCTCACTGCCGAAAGCCAAAAAGCCTTCAAACCCTATGGCTTTTAAAAGGCTTACAGCACCATGTGCAAAGCCTTCGGCTGATTGAAGCGAATACAAAACAGGCAGTTCAAGCACCAAGTCACATCCGTTTTGCAGCGCCATTTCAGCACGTGCCCATTTATCGCAAATCGCCGGTTCTCCGCGCTGCACAAACGAACCGCTCATAACAGCAATCACGCCGTCACAGCCCAGCTCTTTTTTTTGCGTGGCAAGCTGATAGGCGTGTCCGTTATGAAAAGGATTATATTCGCTGATAATTGCCATCACTTTCATAGTTACACCTGCCTTAACGGCGTTTATCCAACTCTTTCATCAAATTTTCCCATGTTAAGCCGCGTTCTACCATCACAACCATTAAGTGATACAAAAAGTCGCATGCTTCATATTCCAGCTCACTCACATCGGGATTTTTGGCCGCAATAATAATTTCGCCTGCTTCCTCACCGATCTTCTTAAGCTGCTTATCAATGCCCTTGGTAAACAAATAGTTTGTGTACGAACCTTCCTTGGGATGCTTTTTGCGGTCACATACAACATCATATACATCCTTTAACACCGTCAGAGAGCGTGTTTCGCGCTTGTAGTCCGAAAGACTGCCGTCCTGCTCCATTTTACGGTAAAAACACGTGGTTTCACCCGTATGGCAAGCGGGGCCGGCCGGGTCAACCTTTAAAATCAGCGCATCTTCATCGCAATCGACCAAAATATCTTTGACCCAAAGAATATTGCCGGAATGTTCGCCCTTAACCCACAAGCATTGACGTG
Source organism: uncultured Eubacteriales bacterium (assembly GCA_900545185.1). Lineage (GTDB taxonomy): Bacteria > Bacillota > Clostridia > UBA1381 > UBA9506 > UMGS755. The sequence continues at coordinate 2,498 of UQYH01000122.1, forward strand.
AGCGCGAAAAAAATGTGGCCTTGCCTGTTTCGCGTGTCAGGCGCAAAGACTCCTCATTCATATACGCCAACATCAAAATACGTCCCGAAATGTAATCCTGCGCCACAGCCGGGATTAAGCCTTTTTCATCAAATTTTAACATTTGTACCCTTCCTTTCGTCTATAAGCGAACCGGGATGCCTTCCCGTGCCAAATACTCTTTTAAATCGTGAATGGATAATTCTTTATAGTGAAAAAGCGAAGCTGCCAAAACCGCGTCGGCGCCGCCTTTTGTAATGGCCTCTTTAAAATGGATCGGCTCACCTGCTCCGCCGGATGCAATCACGGGGATAGAGACCGCGTCCGAAACCGCCTTTGTAATGGCAAGATCGTAGCCCGCCTTGGTGCCGTCGGCATCCATGCTCGTCAATAAAATTTCACCGGCTCCCAGTTCTTCAGCCTTTTTTGCCCACTCCACGGCATCAAGTCCCGTATCGACCCGACCGCCGTTTAAATAAACTGTATAGCTGCCGTCGGGGCGGCTTTTGGCATCAATGGCAACCACAACGCATTGAGAGCCGAATTTGTAGGCAGCCTCCGATATCAGCTCCGGTCGCCGAATTGCAGCCGAATTAACGGATATTTTATCGGCTCCGGCCAGCAAGATTTCTCTAAAGTCCTCTACCGTGCGGATTCCGCCGCCGACCGTAAAGGGAATAAAAACCTGCTCCGCTGTTTTTTCAACCAAATTTACAATAATGTTACGCGCATCGGATGAAGCTGTAATATCCAAGAAAACAAGCTCATCGGCACCGGCTTCATCATATGCTTTTGCAATTTCAACCGGATCACCGGCATCTTTTAAATCCACAAAATTAACGCCTTTCACCACACGTCCGCGGTGCACATCAAGGCATGGAATGATTCGCTTTGTCAGCATGAACCGTCCTCCTTTTCCAGCTGCACGGCTTTTTGCAGGTCAACACGCCCGGTATACAGCGCCTTGCCGACAATTGCACCGCTGACGCCTGTCGGAATCAGATTTTGCAAATCCTCAATTGAACCGACCCCGCCCGAAGCAATAATGCCGCTGCCGAAGGCCGATACCATTTCGCGCATGGCCGAAAGGTTCGGGCCGATCAGCATACCGTCTGTGGCAATATCGGTATAAATAATGTGCCGTACGCCGCTTTTTTTCAATGTAAGCGCTAAATCCACAGCGTGCCAGCTGCTGACGGCTTCCCAGCCGGATACGGCTGCATAGCCATCCTTTGCATCAATACCGACCGCAATTTTATCGCCGTATTTTGAAACAGCCTCTGCCGCAAAATCCGGGTTTTGAACAGCGGCCGTACCCAAAATAACACGTGCAACACCCTGGCTTAAAAGCTCCTCAATATCTGCCATGGTGCGAATTCCTCCGCCTGTTTGCACGGGGATGGACAGCCTTGATGCAATATCACAGATGATGCTGCGGTTATCGGTTTTTTCCTGACGTGCGCCGTCCAAATCAACAAGATGCAGCCATGAGGCTCCGCACTCTGCCCAATGCAAAGCAGTTTCCATCGGATTTTTTGAATACTCTGTCGTTTGCTCAAAATCGCCCTGCACAAGCCGTACACATCGGCCGCCGCGCAAGTCAATCGCCGGATAAATAATCATAGCTGCTTCCTTTCTATTCGTCTTAATATCTGTATTTACAATCCAATATTGTATCATAAATGTCTGTTTAATGCAACAAAAGTCAAAAAATCAGCAAAAAACAACAAAAAATTAAGGATAGTTACGAAAAAGCGCGGAAGGGATAAATACACTTTAACCGTAACCATCCTTAATCAACTAAATATAACAGTTAGCAAACACCGTAACTGAGCATTGCATCCGCAACCTTTAAAAAGCCCGCAATGTTTGCACCAACAACCAAGTTACCCTCGTGACCGTACTCTTTAGCCGCATCACGGGACTTGTGGTAAATATCAATCATAATATTTTTCAGCTTGCCGTCAACCTTTTCAAAGCTCCAGTTATAACGAATTGAGTTTTGGCTCATTTCAAGGGCTGACGTTGCTACGCCGCCTGCATTTGCCGCTTTTGCCGGAGCAAAATAAATACCGTTTTCCAAAAACAGATTGGTGGCTTCGGCTGTAGAAGGCATGTTAGCACCCTCGCCTACTGCAATACAGCCGTTATCAATCAAAATCTGTGCGCTTTTTGCATCAATTTCGTTTTGTGTTGCGCAAGGCAGTGCAATATCGCACTTAACGCTCCAAACACCGGAACAACCTTCGGTATATACCGCACTCGGACGTTCCTTAACATATTCACTGATGCGCTTTCTGGCATGCAGCTTTAATTTTTTCAACAACTCTAAGTCAATGCCGTCAGCATCGTATACATAGCCGCCGGAATCGCTGACCGTTACTACCTTTGCGCCTAAAGCCTGTGCTTTTTCAACCGCAAAAATGGCAACGTTGCCGGAGCCGGAAACTGCAACGGTTGAACCCTTAAAGGACTTACCGTAGTTGTTCAGCATTTCTTCTACAAAATAGCAAAGACCATAGCCGGTTGCTTCTGTTCTGACTAAGCTACCGCCGTAACTCATGCCCTTACCTGTTAAGGTGCCGACAAATTCGTTACGCAGACGCTTATATTGGCCGAACAAATAGCCGATCTCACGGCCGCCGACACCAATATCACCGGCCGGTACGTCTGTATCGGCACCGATGTGCTTGGAAAGCTCTGTCATAAAGCTTTGGCAAAAACGCATAACTTCCGCGTCGGATTTACCCTTCGGGTCAAAATCACTGCCGCCCTTTGCGCCGCCGATCGGCAGGCCTGTCAACGAATTTTTAAAGATTTGCTCGAAGCCCAAGAACTTGATAATTCCTTCATAAACAGAGGGATGAAAACGCAAACCGCCTTTATAGGGGCCGATGGCGCTGTTAAACTGAATACGATAACCGCGGTTCACCTGTACGGTGCCGTTATCATCAACCCAAGGAACACGGAATTTAATAATTCTTTCCGGTTCAACAAGCATTTCGATAATGCCGGATTCGGCATAAATCGGATTTTTTTCAACAACCGGCTCTAACGATTCAAGCACCTCAGATACGGCTTGATGAAATTCCGGCTCGTTGGGGTTGCGTTTTACAACCGTTTCCATTACCTTCACCAAATATGGATTTTTTAAAGACATTCCCTTCACCTTCCTGTGATTTTTTAAGACCGTTCTAATAAATTATATACCAAAATGAAATAAATGTCAACAAAAATTTCATTTTTATTTGAAATTTTTGGCTAAATCCGCGTTATTTGGCATATTGCATGAAATTAGTTTACCCCACAGCGTCAAATTCATGCATTTCGACTTGAAAAAACATTTTATTTGCTTCCCTATTTATCATGACGCAAAAAAAGCACATAAAGCGCGAAAAGAGTCAAACTCTGTTGCTTTATGTGCTTTTCATCAAATTTTATATGCCAATTGCAAAAACAGGTTTAAACCAGCTCAATTAAGCCGTAGTTTCCGTTTCTGCGTTTATATACAACATTCGGCTCGCCGTTTTCCGAATTTGTAAAAATGTAAAATTGATGCCCCAGCAAATTCATTTGCAAAATAGCTTCTTCGGCGCTCATCGGCTTGGTCGAAAAACGCTTGGTTCTGACAATTTTAAATTCTTTTTCTTCCTCAATCGGCTCGTTAAACGGAATTTGCTCCAGTGCTGCGGCCTCAAAGGTTTCTTTTTTCAGCTTCTTTTCAATACGGGTTTTATGCCGTCTCAGCTGACGTTCTAAAATATCAACGGCATTATCGATGCTTACATACATATCGTCCGTGGCTTCCTCTACGCGCATAAGCAGAGTGCCGGAATGTAATGTTGCTTCAACAACCTGTTTTTCACGTTGTACAGAAAGCGTAACGGATGCTTCTGTTTCTTTATGAAAATATCTGTCCAGCCGCGAAAAACGTTCCTCAATTCTGTCTTTCAAAGCCTGTGTTAATTCAATTTGCTTACCTGTCATAGTCAATTTCATGTGGAACCACTCCTTGTCGATGTATTTGTAGCAGGATAACGTCCTGTGATTCATTCTTAC
>UQYH01000123.1 GCA_900545185.1 uncultured Eubacteriales bacterium
CTTCAACGGAAACTGCACTATCCCCTGTGAGCAAGACGGCCATATGTTTTTGCTGCGGATGTTGATATTCAAACCATTACAACCATTAAAGAAAAGCATGACCAATTTTTTTGCGTAACGGTGTATAATGAGCCGATCCGCGAATATACAAGCGGTACACTCGCGGCGCACATTTTGGGGCGCGTCGGCATTATTAACAGAGAGGAATATGCACAACTGAAGGACAAGGGCTACGGCATGAATGACTATTTGGGTAAGCAGGGTGCCGAAAAAGCGTTTGAATCTTATTTAAAGGGTACGGACGGCACCAACAGCGTGGAACGAAAAATCCGCGAGGGCGAAACGGAGATTGTGTATTCGCGCAACCCCGTCCCCGGCAATTCGGTGATGCTGACCATTGATAAGGATTTGCAGCAAAAAACAGAAGAATCGCTTGCGACGCATATTCAAAAAATTGCGGCCACAAGCAAGCGCGGCAGCGGACATGATGCCTGTGCCGGTGCGGCGGTAGCCATTGATTTAAACAGCGGTGAACTTTTATCGATTGCATCATACCCGACATATGACCCCGCGCGTTTTAATGATGATTACAGCAAGCTTTTACAAGACCCCAACACGCCGATGCTGAACCGAGCGATTAACGGTACCTATGAGCCGGGTTCGACCTTTAAGCTGTGTACGGCGGTGGCTGCTCTTGAAGGCGGCTATACCACGCCGGATGAATACATTACAACCAAGGGTGTTTATAATTATTTGGGTCACGATTTTATGTGTAACATTTATCGTACCAGCCGCGGCAATCACGGCACAATTAACGTATCGCAGGCAATTCAATATTCCTGCAACTACTTCTTTTTTGAAATGGGACGCCGTTCCGGTATTGAGCCGATCGAATCTTATGCCAAGCAGTTTGGGCTGGGTGAATACACCGGCATTGAGCTGGCTGATGAAGAAGCCAAAGGACAGGTGGCCGGGCCGGAGGTGCGAAAGAAGAATAACAGAGAATGGTATCCGGGTGACGTGCTGCAAGCGGCCATCGGCCAGTCGGACAGCTTGTTTACACCGCTGCAGATTGCCAACTATGTGGCAACGCTGGCAAACGGCGGCACACATTACGAAGCGCATCTTTTAAAATCGGTTAAGTCTAATTCAGAGGATGCGATGGTAGAGACCGTGGCACCGAAAATAAAAAATCAGGTATCTATTGAAAAACAGAATCTGGACGCGGTGTTAAACGGTATGCAGCTGGTAACGGCAGAGGGTACGGCTCGTGCCGCGTTTGCGGATTTTCCCATTAAAACAGGCGGTAAAACGGGTAGTGCGCAGGTGTCGCGCGGTTCCAGTAACGGTATTTATGTCGGATATGCACCGTATGACAATCCGCAGATTGCGGTGGCTGTTGTGATTGAACACGGCGGTTCGGGCGGCAACGCTTCGTATATCGCCAGAGACATTTTTGAGGAGTATTTTTTTGGTAATGCAGCGCAGGAAAAAGCGCAGGCAGAGCCGAAAAACACACTGCTGCCGTAAAAGCGGAGCGGTGTAATATAACAGGGGGGCAAACTTTTGTAAAAACAGAAGGGAGCCAATATGATTACTTTAAAAGGAACAAAAGAGGGCATAACCATTTTAGCGGAACACTGCGGCAGCTTGCAGGAGGCGAGGGAAGAGCTTACGGAGAAGCTATCGGCCGCAAATGGTTTTTTTGACGGTGTGACCGTGCCTGTTTTGCTGAAAGCAGACGGTTTTTCGGAGTTTGAGACCTACCTTTTACGCCTCGCAGTGCAAAAACTGCTGCCGGAGGCCGATGTGCGTTTTGAAGAAAACGATGCAGAGGATCGGCGGCAGGAAATAGTACATGAAAACGTATATGAAGAAGTACAGAAAGAGGTGCTGTGTGCCAAACAGGATATGCTGCAGGATGTTTTTTACAAGGGCACCGTTCGGTCGGGTCAGGCGCTTTCGGCGCCGGGTCATTTAATTGTGTTGGGTGATGCTAACCCCGGTTCCGAGCTTGTGGCAGGCGGCAACATTGTTGTGATGGGTGCGGCGCGCGGCATGCTTTGGGCAGGGGCGCAGGGCGATCGGGGAGCGGTCATTTCGGCGGCACGTCTTTTACCGTCACAAATCCGCATTGCTGACATGATTTGCCGCAAGCCGGATGATGAATTGCCGCCTACCGGTTTTTACCCGGAATTTGCGGAAATTCGGTGCGGACACATCTATATTGAAAGAAAATTGCAAAAAATTGTCTGATAAAGACGAAGTCAACAGATTTTGGGTAAAAACCATAGAATATTTGTGAAAATTTTCTAAAAAATCTATAGACAAAACACGAAAAAGATGATATACTATGTTTGATGTGGTTTTGTTATATATTTTGAGCTTGGGCATTTTGCCGGCCAAAGCTTAGTATATGGGGGGCAGCCATTGGGGGGCTAACATATACTAAGGAGGAACAACATGTCAGAAGTAATTGTTGTCACATCCGGTAAGGGCGGCGTGGGCAAAACAACCACAACCGCAAATATCGGCGCAGCACTGGCCAAATTGAAAAAGCGTGTGCTTTTAATTGATACGGATATCGGGCTGCGGAACTTGGATTTAATTTTAGGCCTTGAAAACCGGGTGGTTTTCAATCTTGTGGATGTGATTGAGGAAAACTGCGGCATCAAAAGCGCCTTGGTGAGGGATAAGCGTTTGGATACGCTCTATCTGCTGCCGGCGGCGCAAACGAAGGACAAGGATTCTGTTTCGGAAGCACAAATGAAAGCGTTGTGCGATTCGGTTCGGGATGATTACGATTTTGTCATTTTGGACTGTCCGGCCGGCATTGAGCAGGGCTTTAAAAATGCCGTTGCCGGAGCTGACAGAGCCATTGTCGTGACAACGCCGGAGGTTTCAGCCGTACGCGATGCCGATAAAATCATCGGGATGCTGAACGCTTACGGTGTGACGGATCACAGGCTTTTGGTCAATCGTGTGCGGCCGGATATGGTGCGCCGCGGCGATATGATTAATTTGGCAGATATGACCGAAATTTTAGGTATTGCGCTTTTGGGTGTTGTGCCGGATGATGAAACAGTCATCATAGGCGCCAACCGCGGAGAACCGATTGTGCTGCATGGCAAGTCGGCGGCGGCCTTGGCGTATCGGAATATTGCCCGCCGTATTATGGGTGAGGAGGTTCCCCTTATCAATTTTGAAGCGCACATGGGGCTTTTAAGCCGCCTGCGGCAGCGATTTGTGAGGGAGGGCGTATCATGAACCGTTTTTTTGCCCGACTATTTGGAAAACCTTCTTCAAAGGATGTTGCAAAGGAACGCTTGCAGCTTGTGCTTTTGGGAGATCGCGGCATTAGTGCCGAGCTTTTAACGGCAATGAAGGAGGATATTATTGAGGTATTATCAAAATATGTTGAAATAGAAAGTGATGAGCTTGCCATTCAGCTCACACAGGTGAAAAAAGAGGAGCAGACGGCAGCGTGCCCGGCGCTTTTGGCCAGCATTCCAGTGCGGCGCATAAAAGAGCGGCAAAGCGCTTAACACTGCACCCCGAAAACGATGAAAGGAAGGCGAGTCATGAATATCGCACTGATTGCGCATGATAAAAAAAAGGAACTGATGATTCAGTTTTGTATTGCGTATAAGGGAATTTTGGAAAAACATATGCTGTGCGCAACAGGCACAACCGGTGCTTTGGTGAGTGAGGCAACCGGGCTTGAAATTCATCGGTTTTTATCGGGACCGCAGGGCGGCGACCAGCAAATCGGCGCCCGTGTTGCATATAATGAAATTGACTTGGTTCTCTTTTTTCGTGATCCGTTAACGGCTTTGGCGCACGAACCGGATGTGGCGGCGCTTTTACGGCTTTGCGATGTGCACAATGTTCCCATTGCAACCAATGTGGCGACGGCAGAGGTTTTGGTTCGCGGAATGGATCGCGGTGATTTGGATTGGCGAGATATTGTGAATCCAAAATCGTAATTGAATTTACAGTAGAAGCAATAGGGACTGTTGTATTGTGATTTACGGGTCGCAACAGTCCCTTTATTCATGTCGGGAGGCAAAGTGTGATGCAAGAGAAAATGAAGGAACTGACAGCGTTTTTAAATTACCATGCACATCGGTATTATGTGCTCGATGCACCCGAAATTTCGGATTATGAATATGACATGGCACTGAGAGAATTACAAAAGCTGGAGGAAGCTTATCCGCAGTTTAAAGACCCGGCATCGCCCACAACACGTGTGGTGGGACAGGTGCTGGAGGGCTTTACCGAGGTTTCGCATGAAGTGCCCATGCAAAGTCTGAATGACGCTTTTAGCCGCGAGGAAATTATGGATTTTGATAAGCGTGTAGCGGCGGCGCTGGATGCACCGTATGCCTATGGTGTGGAATATAAAATTGACGGCCTTTCGGTTTCGCTTGAATATGAAAACGGTGTGTTTACGCGCGGCTCAACACGCGGAGACGGCCGTACGGGTGAAGATGTTACCTTTAATTTAAAGACAATCGGCTCGATTCCGCTGCGCCTGAAGCAACCGATTCCGTACCTAGAGGTGCGCGGCGAAGTGTTTATCGGCAAGAAGAATTTCGAGCGCTTAAACGAACGCCGTGAAAAGGCCGGGGAACCGTTGTTTGCCAATCCGCGCAATGCGGCGGCAGGCAGTTTGCGCCAGCTGGATTCTTCCGTTGCGGCACAGCGCCATTTGGATATTTTTATTTTTAATATTCAGCGTGCCGAGGGCATAGCCTTTGAAACACACCACGAAGGTCTTCTTTATCTGGCAGAGCAGGGCTTTAAAATTGTGCCCGGCATTCGTGTGTTTTCCACGGCGGCGGAGGCCTTTGAGCGCGTTTTGGAGATAGGGCGTGAGCGTGAAACCCTTTCGTTTGATATTGACGGCGCTGTTTTAAAGGTGGATAATTTGGCACAGCGCGAACAACTGGGCGCAACGGCTAAATGTCCGCGCTGGGCGGTGGCCTATAAGTTCCCGGCCGAGACGAAAAAAACAAAGCTGACTGATATTGTTTTGCAGGTGGGGCGCACAGGTGCCATGACGCCCAATGCGGTGCTGGAGCCTGTTACGGTGGCCGGTTCTGTCGTGCGGCGTGCCACGCTGCATAACATGGATTACATCCGCGAAAAGGATATTAAAATCGGCGATTCCGTGTATGTCCGCAAGGCAGGAGATATTATTCCGGAGATTACGGAGGTTGTGAAAGAAGACCGTGACGGGACGGAACGAACCTTTGTGATGCCGGAATTTTGCCCCGAATGCGGTGAAAAAATCGAACGTGTTGAGGGCGAGGCTGTGTACCGCTGTACGGGCAGCAACTGTCCGGCACAATTGCAGCGCAATTTAGAGCATTTTGCCTCGCGCAATGCGATGGACATTGAAGGTCTCGGCCCGGCCGTGATCGAACAGCTGACAGACTCCGGCTTGCTGCATTCGCCTGCCGATTTATACAATTTGCAGGAAGAACAGTTAATAGGTCTGGAGCGTTTTGGTGCAAAATCGGCACAAAATTTATTGAAAGCCATCAACGAATCCAAAACGCGTGATTTGTCCCGTGTGCTTTTTGCGCTGGGGATTCGGTTAAACGGCCAGCGTTCATCACAGATTTTGGCGCGCACCTTTGGGACAATGGAACGATTGATGCAGCAGAGCATCGAAAGCCTTTCGGCCATTCGTGACATCGGTGAGAAAACAGCGGCTTATGTGCATGATTATTTTCAAAATCCGCATAATCGGGAGCTGATAGAGCAGTTGCAGGCGGCCGGTGTGAATATGGCGCACAGTGAATCGGCCGATGTAAGCGATAGACTGAGCGGAAAGAAGTTTGTAATAACTGGCAAGTTTGAGGATATATCGCGCAGTGAATTAACGGAGCTTGTGGAGAAAAACGGCGGCAGCACGGCCGGTAGTGTATCGAAAAAAACAGATTATGTTATAGCCGGAGAGGATGCAGGCAGCAAGCTGGATAAGGCACAGGCGTTGGGTGTGCCCGTGATTGACTTGCAGGAGCTGTACGCTATGCTTTGATAAAGTTTGTATCGAAATATAAATGAAAGGGGGATGTAAAAAAGGTCCAGACCGCAAAAAGGCAACGAAAATCATGAATCAAGCAATGAGAAATACGTTGAAACAAGATAAATATGTTTAAAAACCTCATTTCATTCGCTTTTTCATAGATTTAAGCCTTTTTGCTACGAACAAACTTCACCTCTCGGCGACGTTGGAACAAGCGCTATATCATTCGCCATACATTGAAAATGCATGGCTCATTCATTACGCTGTTCCGCCTTTTTCCCAAAAGCCAAAGTCTTTTGGGAACCCTAGGGGTGTCCGCCTTCGGGTATCCCCACACGGGGTGTGCCCCGTATGGAGTC
>UQYH01000124.1 GCA_900545185.1 uncultured Eubacteriales bacterium
AATCTCCTTAAATTTATTTTTAATCGGATGATTGTGGTATAATAGTCGTAACCGAATCAATATAAAATCGGAAACGACTATTGCATCACAAATTTCTGTGAATGAATTTTATAATGAAAATTTGTGGTATAATAAATATTTATGTCTGAAAAAATTGAATCGGCAGCGTTTACTGTACCATACATTTCTTTAAATGGATTTTAAAATGAAAATTTGCACTGTACCGAAATGTCATAATGCAGTAAATAAGGAATATGCGCATAACCCTTGCCGTAACAGATACAATTGGAGGAGAGGACAATGAAGGAAAAGTATTATATAACCACCGCGATTGCTTACACATCCCGTAAGCCGCACATCGGTAATACCTATGAGGTTGTGCTGACGGATGCCATCGCACGCTATAAGCGTCAGCGCGGCTATGATGTTTTTTTTCTGACCGGAACCGATGAACACGGTCAAAAAATCGGCGAAGCCGCCAAAGAAGCCGGTATTACACCGCAGCAATATGTAGACGGTGTGGCCGGAGAAATTAAAAACATCTGGGATTTAATGGGTGCCAGCTATGACCGTTTTATCCGCACAACGGATGATTACCACGTCAAAAGCGTACAAAAAATATTTAAAAAGCTTTACGACCAGGGCGATATTTATAAGAGTGAATATGAAGGCTGGTATTGTGTGCCCTGCGAATCCTTTTTTACCCAAACACAGCTGGTCGATGGCTGCTGTCCCGATTGCGGCCGCGAGGTAAAGAAAACCAAGGAAGAAGCCTACTTCTTTAAAATGAGCAAATATCAGGATCGGCTCATGCACTATATCGAAGAAAACCCCGATTTTATCCAGCCCGAAAGCCGCAAACGCGAAATGGTGAATAACTTTTTAAAGCCGGGCTTGCAGGATTTATGCGTATCGCGTACCTCGTTTGACTGGGGTATTCCCGTCACGTTTGACGATAAGCACGTCATTTACGTTTGGATTGATGCACTTTCCAACTACATCACCGCACTTGGCTACGAGCCGGATTCGGAAAGCGAGCTGTATAAAAAATATTGGCCGGCCGATGTGCACGTGATCGGTAAGGATATTTTACGTTTCCATACCATTTATTGGCCGATTATGTTAATGGCGCTGGGCGAGCCGCTGCCAAAGAAGGTGTTCGGTCATCCCTGGCTGCTGTCCGGCACGGATAAAATCAGCAAATCCCGCGGGAATGCCATTTATGCCGATGATTTGGTCAAGCTGTTCGGCGTGGATGCCATTCGGTACTACCTGCTTTGCGAAATGCCGTATGCACAGGATGGTACCATCTCGTACGAAAACATCATCACGCGGTATAATACAGATTTGGCAAATATTTTGGGCAACCTTGTCAATCGTACCGTAGCCATGCAGCAAAAATATTTCGGCGGCGTCATTCAGCCGCAGACAGACGGTGAATTTGACGATGAACTGAAGGCCTGCGCACTGCAAACGGCCAAAGCCGTTGCCGAAAAAATGGACGGCTTTAAAACAGCCGATGCGCTTGCCGAAATTATGAATTTGGCGCGCCGCTCCAATAAATACATTGACGAAACCATGCCTTGGGCGCTGGCAAAGGATGAATCGCAAAAAGCACGTTTGGGCAGCGTTTTATATAACTTAATCGAAAGCATCCGCTTTATCGGCGTGCTGCTTGTGCCCTTTATGCCGCAAACGGCCGAAAGTATATTTTCCCAAATCGGCGCGACAGAGCAATCGTTTGATTCTCTTGCAGTCTTCGGCAAAACCGAAGCCGGTACCTCGGTCGGTCAGGCTGCTCCCCTGTTTGCGCGGCTGGATGAAAAGAAAATGCTGGCAGAAATTGAGGCATCACAGGCAAAGCCGGCTGAAAAACCGGCCGAAAAAGCAAAGGAAGCCGATAAGCTGCCCGAAATTTCAATCGAAGATTTTGCCAAGCTGGATTTGCGCGTTGGCACTGTGATAGAGTCTGAGCCGGTCGAAGGTGCCGATAAGCTTTTGGTTTCCAAAATTAAAATCGGTGACGAGGTACGCCAAATTGTTTCCGGCATCGCAAAGGCTTATAAGCCGGAGGAATTTGTCGGCAAAAAGGTCATTGTCATTACCAATTTAAAGCCGGTTAAGCTGCGCGGTGTTCTTTCGGAGGGTATGATTTTGGCCGCAGCCGATAAAAAGCACCTGTCGGTTTTAACACTTGACCAAGATATGCCGGACGGCACACACGTCAGCTGACGTTTGTAAAAAACGGTTTTGTTTTCCGTTATATTTGAAAAAGCAGAAAGAATATGACAGATTTCGTTTGTTTTTTCTGCTTTTTTGCTTGCACGAAAAAGAGAAATCATGTATAATATATATGTTTGAGAGTTGTCATTCAATACATCAATATAAATTTAATGAGGATGTAAAATAAAAGGAGGAACTTTCCGTGAGTCAATTTTTAGACAGAATTAAAGAACGCGCCAAAACCGAAAAAAAGACCATCGTTTTGGCAGAAGGTGAAGAATTAAGAACCGTCCAGGCAGCCGATATGGTTTTAAAGCAAGGCATTGCCAATGTCATTCTGCTTGGTAACGAAGAAAAAATCAAGGCACATGCTGTTGGTCTTGACATCAGCGGCGCAAAAATTATCGACCCCGAAAAGGCAGAGAATTTGCAGGACTTTGCCAACACATTTTACGAAATGAGAAAAGCCAAGGGCATGACCCCCGAAAAAGCGCTTGAAACCATGAAAAACACTCTGTATTACGGTGTTATGATGGTAAAGCAGGATTTGGCAGACGGTATGGTTGCCGGTGCTGTTAACGCAACCGCCAATGTACTGCGTCCCTCTTTGCAGATTTTAAAGACCGCGCCGGGCACAAAGCTTGTCAGCGCATTTTTCGTTATGGTTGTTCCGGATTGTGAATACGGCCATCACGGCACATTCATTTATGCCGACAGCGGCCTGAACGAAAACCCGGATGCGGATGCTGTTTCCGAAATCGCTATTTCTTCCGCTGCTTCCTTTAAAACATTAATCGAAGCCGATCCGAAAATCGCTATGCTTTCTTATTCTACATACGGCAGCGCAAAAAGCGAGCTGGTTGACAAAATGCAGCTGGCTACAAAGCTTGCAAAGGAAAAACGCCCCGATTTGGACTTAGACGGCGAATTGCAGGCAGACGCAGCCATTATCCCGGCTATCGGCCAATCCAAAGCACCCGGTTCCACCTTGGCCGGTCATGCAAACGTTTTGGTATTCCCGGACTTAAACTGCGGTAACATTGCCTATAAGCTGACGCAGCGTTTGGCCAAGGCAGAAGCATACGGCCCTATTACGCAGGGTATTGCAAAGCCGGTTAACGACCTGTCCCGCGGTTGCAGTGCCGAAGATATTGTCGGTGTTGTTGCCATCACCTGTGTACAAGCGCAGAATCGCTAAGGAGGAAATATAATGAACGTTCTCGTAATTAACGCCGGTAGTTCTTCTTTGAAATACCAGCTGATTGATATGAACACCAAAGACGTTATGGCAAAAGGTCTTTGCGAAAGAATCGGCATTGACGGTTCTCGCTTAAAGCACACCCCCATCGGTAAAGATGCGGTTGTCATCGAGTCCCCCATGCCGGATCATTCCGTTGCCATTAAACTGGTAATTGACGCTTTAATTGATAAAGACCATGGCGTTATCAACAGCATGAAGGAAATTGACGCTGTCGGTCATCGCGTTGTACACGGCGGTGAATACTTTAACCAGTCTGTTGTGATTGATGCGGACGTTAAGAAAAAAATTGACGAATGCAGCCTTTTGGCTCCCCTGCACAATCCGGCAAACTTAATCGGTATTGAAGCTTGCGAAAAAGCTATGCCCGGCGTGCCCATGGTTGCCGTGTTCGATACGGCTTTCCATCAAACCATGCCGCCGATGGCATATATGTATGCCCTGCCCTATGCTTACTATGAAAAATATAAGGTCAGAAAGTACGGCTTCCACGGCACATCGCATTACTATGTTGCCAACCGCTGTGCAGCTTTAATGAATCGTCCCATCGAAGAGCTGAAAATCATCACTCTGCACCTGGGTAACGGTTCTTCCATCACCGCTGTTGATAAGGGCAAATCGGTTGATACCTCCATGGGCTTCACGCCGCTGGCCGGTCTCCCCATGGGTACCCGTTCCGGTCAGATTGACCCGGCTATCATCCCCTTTATTATGGAAAAAGAAAACCTCTCCATTGAGGATACAAACACAATGCTGAACAAAAAATCGGGTGTGTACGGTATTTCCGGCTTAAGCAGCGACTTCCGTGATTTGGAGGTTGCAGCCGAAAAAGGTGATGAAAAATCGCAGCTGGCGCTGGATATGTTTGAATACAGCATTAAGCGTTACATCGGCTACTACGCCTGCGCTATGGACGGCGTAGACGCACTGGTATTTACAGCTGGTGTCGGCGAAAATAACATTCCGCTGCGCGAACGTGTATTAAACAGCCTTGGCTTTATGGGTATCTCTTGCGATGCCGAAAAGAACAACGTAAGAGGCAAGGAAGTTGAAATTACCGGCGCAGATTCTAAGGTAAGAAGCTTTGTTATCCCGACCAATGAGGAATTGACAATTGCACTCGACACCGAAAGACTGTTGGGTTAATTAAAATATTAATCTCATAGATTGCTATAAGCCACCCCCGTTACAGATGTTGTAACGGGGGTGGCTTGCATTATAATTGATTTTAAAGCTTAGAAACCTCATATGCCCGGTGACGAAAATTGTAAAATTATACCTTGGCTTGATGACAAAGCTCGAAATTTGCGATACAATAATAAATACAGCAGCGTGGCGCAAGCCGATACGCGGCTTATATGTACGGCAAAATAAATACATAGAAAACGGTGAATGAACAAATGTTAGGACTCGGAACAATCATAAACAGCGGCAGCATAATCGCCGGCGGTCTGATCGGGCACTTTACGGGCAAATTATTTAAACCGGATCAGCAGGAAGCCTTGAACAAAGCTTGCGGAATATGCGTCCTCTTTATAGCAATAGCAGGCGCTATGGAAGGAATGCTGAAAATTGAAAATACAAAAATTGCAAGCGGCAAGTCCATGCTTGTCGTTCTGTGCATTGCAATAGGCACCATAATCGGTGAACTGCTTTGCATTGAAAAACGATTTGAGCAATTCGGGGAGTGGCTTAAAAGAAAAAGCGGAAACAGCAGTGATGCCGGATTTGTAAATGCGTTCGTAACTGCTTCGCTGACTGTATCAATCGGGGCAATGGCAATTGTGGGTGCCATTCAGGACGGGCTTTTGAATGATTACTCAACGCTCGCGGTAAAATCGGTACTGGACTTTATCATCATCGCGGTTATGACATCGTCTATGGGAAAGGGCTGTACATTTTCCGCAATTCCCGTGTTTGTCTTTGAGGGCTGCATCACCTTGCTTGCACGCTTAATATCGCCGATTATGACCGAAACCGCCGTTGCATATTTATCCTTAATTGGTTCTGTGTTAATTTTCTGTATCGGAATCAACTTGGTTTGGGGTAAAAAAATCAGCGTGGCCAATATGCTGCCTGCCGTTTTGCTGGCAATTTTGGCTGCATATCTGCCTTGGAATTTTTAATGGGAGGATGTTTTATGAATACTGTAAAAATACGATTGTTTCACCACTGTTGTTGTGATAGTAAAATCAATCGGAACTTGCGGAGGTAATGGCTATGGGTCACAAATTAACGTTCAGAGACGCAGAGCGCAAAGATACGGCGCTGATTCTTCAATTTATAAAAGAGCTTGCAAATTATGAAAAGATGTTAGACGAAGTGGTGGCTGATGAAGCTACACTTGAGATGTGGATTTTCGATAAACAAAAGACCGAGGTTATTTTTGCACTTGAAGATGGCAAAGAAATTGGCTTTGCATTGTTTTTTCATAACTTTTCCACGCTTCTCGGACGGGCCGGTATTTATCTGGAAGATTTGTATGTCAGGCCCGAATGCCGCGGCAAGGGATATGGCAAAGCTATTTTGAAAAAGCTGGCGCAAATCGCCGTAGAACGCGGCTGCGGAAGACTGGAATGGTGGTGCCTTGATTGGAACAAGCCCAGCATAGATTTTTATGTGTCGTTAGGCGCCGAACCGATGTCAGATTGGACAGTCTATCGCATAACAGGTGATACGCTGACAAAGCTTGCAGAATAAACCGACTTCCGTTTGACCTGTACAAAAGGTATCTTTAATACAGAGATAAGATACCATATTAAAAATACACGTCAGCACCGACGGCACATCCGTCGAGAGTGTGAAAAAAAGTCTGTAAATTTGATTCCTTCTATGGTAGAATATAAATAATATCATAGGAGGAATTTTTAT
>UQYH01000125.1 GCA_900545185.1 uncultured Eubacteriales bacterium
ATTTTTAGATTAAAAAATAACAGGCAATCATATAAACATACATAATTGATAAAAAACGAGGTGTGCCTATGTCCGTCCAAATCAGCGGGATTCGTCTGTCGCCGGATGCGTTGCCGGAGGAGCTGCGCGAACGTGCACTTTCCATATTGAAAAAAAAGAATCGTGATGTAACAGCTTTTCGGGTTGTGCGCGAATCTGTTGATGCACGTAAAAAGCAAGTGCAGCTGGTGTACACAGTGGAGCTTTCGCTGCATGATGAAACAGGCTTGCCGGAACGAAGTGATGTACGCCGCACAGAGCCTAAGCCGCCGACAGAGCTGCCGCGCGCGGCGTTTACGTCTCGTCCCGTTATTGCAGGGACAGGCCCCTGCGGTTTGTTTTGTGCGCTGACCTTGGCACGTGCCGGTGTGCCGCCGCTGATTTTAGAGCGCGGTGCACAGGTGGAAAAACGGACGGCGGCGGTGGAGAACTATTGGCAGGGCGGCGCTCTTTCGCAGCGGACGAATGTACAGTTTGGCGAGGGCGGCGCCGGGACGTTTTCGGACGGAAAGCTGACAACACGGATACACGATCCGCGCGCCGAACGCGTGCTGGCCGATTTTTGCCGTTTCGGTGCGGATGAAGATATTTTATATAAGGCCAAGCCGCATATCGGTACGGATGCACTGCGAAAGGTCATTCAAAACATGCGTGCCTATCTTATCAGCTTAGGCTGTGAATTTCGGTTTGAAACGGCTCTGACGGACATTGGTGTGCAAAATGGCAGCGTGCAGGAGATTGTCACCGAAACAGGAGAGCATATTCCTTGTAAAATGTTGATTCTGGCCATCGGTCACAGCGCACGTGATACATATGAAATGCTGCTGCAAAAGGGTATCGCCATGGTGCAAAAGCCGTTTTCCGTCGGGGTGCGGATTGAACATTTACAGTCGGATATTGACCGTGCGTTATACGGCGCTTGGGCCGGACATCCGCGTTTGGGTGCTGCGCCGTATCAGCTTTCACATCGCGTGGGGGAGGATGCATGCTACAGCTTTTGCATGTGCCCCGGCGGCATTGTGGTTGCCGCCGCATCGGAGACGGATACCATTGTGACCAACGGGATGAGCTATCGTGCGCGCAGTGCGCGTAACGCCAACAGCGCCCTGTGCGTGAATGTGGACAGACGATATTTTGAAGGTGACCATCCGTTGGCCGGTGTGGCATTTCAGCGCATGCTGGAGCGTAAGGCATTTTTGCTGACGCAAGGCAAGGGTGCCCCGATTCAAACCGTGGGCAGCTTTTTAAAAGGCGGCACAAGCCGTTTCGGACGTGTTGAGCCAAGCTACACGGGTCAAACCGTGCCGATGGATTTGCACGGCCTGTTTCCCAAGGGGATTACCGATATGCTGCGGACGGGTCTTTTGCAGTTTGACAAAAAGATAAAAGGATTTGCCGATGATGATGCGGTGCTGACAGCGCCGGAAACGCGTACCAGCGCACCTGTGCGAATTTTGCGCGGCGATACATTGGAAAGTATCAGCCTGGGCGGCCTATACCCGGCAGGCGAGGGCGCCGGATATGCCGGCGGTATTATGAGTGCGGCGGTGGACGGCATCCGTGTGGCTGAAGCCATTTTGCAAAAAGGAGATACAAATGAGTAAACGAACAGCAATGATGATAGCAATTTTGGTAACGGCTGCGTGGGGTTCATCCTTTATTTTAATGAAAAATATCGCCGCGGATGTGCCTGCGATGGGCTTTTTAACCCTGCGCTTCGGTCTGGCAAGCATATTTATGCTGTTGCTGAGCGCACGGCATTTAAAACGCTTTACGCGGCGCGATGCGCTTCGGTCGTTCATTTTGGGTGTGTTTTTGGGCGGATCTATGGTGTTGCAGGTCATTGGACTTAGATATACCTCGGCTTCCAACTCGGCCTTTATTACCAGCCTCAGCGTGCTTGTGGTGCCGTTTTTATCGGCCGTTTTGCTGAAACAAAGACCGACAATCGGCAACTGGACGGGTGTTTGCCTTGCGCTTTTGGGGCTGGCCTTTATCACGGGGGTTTATCGGGGCTTAACCGCCTTGAATCTGGGCGATGTTTTAACCTTTATATCTGCAGCCAGTGTGGCCGTTCATCTGCTTGTGGCCGACCGCTTTTTACAAGACAGTGACCCCCTTTTGCTGGGCACAGGTCAGATTGTGGCTGTTGCACTGCTTTCCTTTATCATTTGGACGGTGCAAACGCCGCAAACCTTTATAACGGTTACCTATACCCCGGCACTTATTATATCGGTGGTGCTGACGGCTGTGTTTTGTACCTGCTTTGCCTTTACGGGTCAAATTGTGGCACAAAAATATTTAGAACCCTCACGGGTGGCAGTGATCTTTACGCTGGAGCCTGTGTTTGCCTACGTATATGCGCTGTGTATCCCCATCGGCGGCGTGACCGAAACGATAACAGCCGCAAAGCTTGCAGGATGCCTGTTGGTGCTGGGCGGTATGATGATTTCCGAAAGCGGCATTTTAGAGCGTTGCGGCCGATTGACAAAGGGCTGAAACTGTGTTACAATGCAAATAGTGCTGAAAAAGGTAAGGTGCAGGTATGAAACAACAGGCGGCCAATGTTTGGCTTATGCAAAAAATGAACCGTGCAAAGGTTTTGCAATATATCCGCAGTCATCCCAATGTGGCACGGCCGCAGGTTGCCGCAGCAACGGGACTTTCGCTTTCCTCTTTAACAAACATTACGGCCTTTTTGCTGGAAAAAGGGCTTGTTTGCGAATCGGGGGTAGAGCAGGTCGGCCGTGTGGGGCGCAAAGGCGTTTTGCTTTCGTTCCGGCCGGGTGAGTACGGTTTTTTCTGCCTGCTTCTGTCACCGGGAACAGTGCGGCTGGCCTTAACGGATTTATCCGGCTGTGTTTTGGCCGAATCGGAAACAGGCTATACGGGCGGCGATTTTTCATCCGTTATGCCGTGGCTGAAGCAAGAAACCACGCGGCTTTCAAACCAAACAAAATGCCCCGTTTTGGCTATGGGTGCGGCGGTATCGGGCTTGGTGCTAAACGGCAGGCTGGCGCTTTCTTCCACCCTTGGGTTTAAAGAGCAGGACATTCAAAGGGAACTGGAAAACGCCGTCCGATTACCCGTATTTGTGGAAAACACGACCATGGCGCGCGCAACCTGGCAGTTTTGCAATGCCGAAGGCCATCGTGCGCCGCATATGTTGTTTGTCGATTTGGATGGCGGTGTGGGCGCTGCACAGTTTTACGGAGAACGGGTGAGCCATGCCATGATTGGCGAAATTGGACATACATCGGTTGCAAAGGAGGGCGACAGCTGTTTTTGCGGCAATCGCGGCTGCTTGGAGGTGATGTGTGCCCCGGTGCGCATGTGTGACGTATACCGCCAAAAAACAGGGCGCAGCGCCAGCCCGGCAGAGCTGGAAAGCTTGCAGCGCACGGATGAAGCGGCGCGAGCAGCTGTGCGCGAAGGCGCAGCCTATTTGGGAATGGGTCTTGCCAATCTGGTCAACCTGTTCAATCCGCAAACCCTGTATATCAGCCGCGGATCGTATGTCGACATGCCATCGGCGCTTGCGTTTGCCGTGGAGGAAATGCATCGGCGTGCCTATCGGGCGATTACAAAGGACATGCAGGTGGAAACCGTCAGCAGCGGTCATGCCGAACTGGTGGGCGGCGTTGCCATCGGTCTGTGCGACCGCGTGTTTGCCGTTGATTTTCCGCATAGCCTGCTGGATTAAAAATAAAGTCAAAAACCGACTGTTTTTGCACCGTTAAAAATGGGGTGTAAAAACAGTCGGTTTTTCTTTTTAATATTCCGTTTTACAAAAGCTTACCAAAGGCCGAAAGCAGCGCCAAAACAGAGGAGGTGTTGATGTTGGGATGAATCCCCACACCCCAATACATGTTACCCTGCGTATCATTTATAGCAATGTATGTGGCAGCCTTTGACGAAGAGCTGCCCTCTAAGGCATGCTCGTTATAGAACACAATTTCAAACGCCTTACCGGTTTCGGCGCGCAGTGCGTTGGAAAGGGCATCCAAGGGGCCGTTGCCCTGTGCCGAAAGCATTCGCGTTTTGCCGCACAGCTTCACATTTGCATCAAGATGCGCTTCCTCTCCGGCCAGCTTAAAGTGATAATCCACAAGCTCGGCCTTATCCTTTAAGTTAACATAATACTTTTCAAAAATATCGTAAATTTCCTCCGGCTCCAACACGGTATGCTTGCCGTCCGATACAATTTTGATGGTAGCGCTGAACTCTTGCAGCAGCGCCTTGGGCACGGTAAGGCCAAACTTGGTTTCAAGCACATAGCTCAGGCCGCCCTTGCCGGACTGACTGTTGATCAAAATCGGCTCGTATACGCGGTTTAAGTCTGTCGGATCGATGGTTAAATAGGGATTTTGCCAATAGGGCTGCTTGTGTGTTTCACAATAATCCATCGCCTTTTTAATAGCATCCTGATGAGAGCCGGAAAAGGCCGTGTAGGCCATGGCACCGGCGTACGGATGACGCGGATGAATCGGCAGCTTGTTAAATTTTTTATAAGCGTCAATAATCTCTTCCAAATTATCCAAATTCAGCTGCGGATCAATCCCCACGCTGAACATGTTAAGGGCAATCACGGCAATGTCGGCATTGCCGGTACGTTCACCGTTACCGAACAATGTCCCCTCCACACGCTGTGCCCCGGCCAAAAGCGCCAGCTCGCTGGAGGCAACGCCCGTACCGCGGTCGTTATGCGTGTGTACGCTGACGATTACGGAATCGCGCCGATCCAAATGCTGCGACATATATTCGACCTGGTCGGCGTAGATGTTGGGTGTGGAAACCTCAACCGAGGTCGGCAGATTAATAATCAGCTTCTTTTCGGGCGTGGGCGCAAATGCCCGTATTACGGCGTTGCAGATTTCTGCAGCAAAATCCATCTCGGTGCAAGAAAAGCTTTCGGGCGAATATTCATAGGAAAACCGATCATCGGCATATTTTTGAATCATACGCACGCCGTCAACGGCCAGCTGGATAATTTCCTCACGCGATTTGTGGAACACAACCTCTCTTTGCAGAGCCGATGTGGAGTTATATAAATGAATGATGGCATGGTGCGCCCCCTCTAAAGCCTCTACCGTCTTTTTAATAATGTGATCACGTGATTGGGTCAGTACTTGTATGGTCACGTCTTCCGGGATTAAATCGTTTTCAATTAAATAGCGTGTAAACTGATATTCGGTTTCGGACGCGGCAGGAAAGCCCACTTCAATTTCCTTAAAACCGATTTTGACCAATAGTTTAAAAAATGCGACCTTCTCCTCCAACGTCATGGGCGAAAACAACGCCTGGTTGCCGTCGCGCAAATCCACACTGCACCATCTCGGAGCAGATGTAATCTGCTTTCCCGGCCATGTGCGGGCAAACGGCGGCACATCAAAATATAATTTGTGGTATTTTTGGTAGTTCACACTTTTTCCTCCTTTTAAAGCAGCGTCGAAATATGAAAAAAAGCCAAGCCGAAAAGGGCTTGGCTTCTATATCGTCAACGTTTGCTTCAAATCGTTTTAACGTACAGAGAACCAAACCGTGCTCCCAGTAGCAGAGCCGGCTGCAGAAACAGCTGTAGCGATAAAGCGATACTGTGTTTCATACGGCAAGATTCCCTTCGTTACAAATTCGTTACTTTTATTATAATAAACATTTTACCGATTGTCAATAGCAAAATGCTATTTTTTAGGCTGAAGCTGCCGCACTGTGTTTGTGATTTTCCTCTGCCCCTTGCGTTTTTTGCGGCAAAACGCGGACAATGATACGTTCTGTGCGGTGGCTGTCTACCTCTGCGATGGTCACGGCGACAGAGCCGTAGGTAAATGAATCATTCTTTTCGGGTACTTTGCCGAGCCGCTCGGCTACCCAGCCGCTCAGGCTCACCATTTCCGTGTTATCCGCAATGTGGAAAAAGTCGCAAAAATCCTCAAAATCCACGGCGGTATCCACGCTGTAGGTTGTTTCGTCCAGCTTTTTGAAAAATTCGCTCACCTCGTCATGTTCATCCCAAATTTCGCCCACAAGCTCTTCTAAAATATCCTCCATGGTCACAATGCCAAAGGTGCCGCCGTATTCGTCCAGCACAACGGCAATGTGCGATTTTTCTTTTTGCAGTTTTTTCAAAAGAGAGCTGATTTTTTCATTCTGCATCACAAAAATCGCCGGGGTGATAATATCTTCAAGCTTTTTGCCGGTAATGCCCCTGCCTGTGTAAAAATCCTTTTGGTGCAAAACGCCGATGAT
>UQYH01000126.1 GCA_900545185.1 uncultured Eubacteriales bacterium
TTGAAGTCAGAGGGGAATACCCCTCTGACAACTCCCCAGTTTGGATTATAATATAGTTTTTCGACTGTCCGAAGGTACGGCAAAAGCCGTACCTTGTTTTAATTTGCTTTAGTCTGTTTTGGCTTGTTTTAGTGTGTCGCAAAAGCTATTCGGCATCAAGCGGCCGATATTCCGTCCCCAGCACGTGGCAGGCGGCGCGTCCGTTGGTTGCTTCTGTGATCTTGTGAACCAGCCCGTCGCAAAGCTCGGCGCGGCAATACACCGTTACGGTAACATCCTGTGCAAAATCAGCATTTTCGGCAGTCAGCCCCTCTTGCTCCAGCAGATATTGCAAACGGCCGTACTGTTCGTAGCTGACGATGATTTTTAAAAGCGTACAGCTTGTCATCACGGCAATTTTGGCGGCATCAACTGCCAACTTGGCCGATTTGGAATACGCGCGGACGAGACCGCCTGCGCCCAGCAAAATGCCGCCGAAATACCGTGTGACCACAACGGCTACATCGGTCAGGTTTTCCTGCTTTAACACCTCCATCATCGGCATGCCTGCCGTGCCGCCCGGCTCGCCGCCGTCGGAATAGCGCGCGATGTTGTTATCACGCACAATATAGGCATAGGTGGTGTGGCGCACATCGGGAAATTCCTTGTGTATTTCCTGAATCAGCGCCAAGGCTTCCGCTTCGGTCTGCACGGGGCGTGCCGTACCGATGAAGCGTGATTTTTTTTCAATATATTCCGCTCGGCCTTGGGCTTTTACGGTTCTGTAATTTTTCTCCATTGTTGTTCCCCTTTTGTCATTCGGCTATATATGCCTTAAAACGATTGTAGTTTTGTGCATCCAGCAAAACGGTTATCATGGTGCCGTCGGCTTCGTAGCCTTCCTCTAAAACAGGATGATTTTCGTGCAGCTCCGATAAAACAGCGCCATCGGTGTAGGGAATTTTTAAGGTAAAACGCTGCTTTTTGCCGGGGGCTAAGTCGCCGATCGCTTCAATCAGCGCGTCAAAGCCGTCACCGCTTGCCGCCGAGATGCTGACAATGCGATCCGCGCCGGGCAGAGAAGCAGGCAAAATCATGTCATCGGGTTTGGCATCCAGCTTGTTAAAGGCCAAAATAACGGGCTTATCGGCCGCACCCAAATCGGATAAAATGCTGCTGACAACCTGAATATGCTCCATATATTCGGGATTTGAGCCGTCCGCCACATGTAAAATAACATCAGCCAGCGAAATTTCTTCCAAAGTAGATTTAAAAGCTTCTATTAAATGGTGCGGCAGCTTACGGATAAAGCCGACCGTATCGATCAGCAAAATGTTGCGCCCATCCTCCAAGCTAAAACCGCGTACGGTTGGATCCAGTGTGGCAAACAGCTTATTTTCAGCGTAAACCTCTGCACCCGTCAGCGCATTTAAAAGGGTCGATTTCCCGGCGTTGGTGTATCCGGCCAGTGCCACGGTAACGGAGGTATCGCGGTCACGTCCGGCACGCAGCAATTCACGGTGACGGCGCACCTCGGCTAACTCCTCTTGCAGGTGATGAATCCGTCGGCGAATGTGCCGTCTGTCGGTTTCAAGGCGTGTTTCACCGGGACCGCGCGTACCGATACCGGCGCCCAGACGCGAAAGCTGTGTGCCGATGCCGACAAGGCGCGGCAGCATATATTTCAGCTGTGCCAGCTCAACTTGTATTTTACCTTCGCGGCTGAGCGCGTGACGGGCGAAAATGTCCAAAATCAGCATGCTGCGGTCTATCACGCGCAGATGCAGGGCTTTTTCCAAATTTTTCAGCTGAATAGGGGATAGCTCGCTATCAAAAATAACCAAGGTTGCATGCAGTGTTTCGCAGGCGTTTGCCAATTCCTCCAGCTTGCCTTCGCCTAAATACGTTGCGTTTTCGGGGCTGGGGCGGTTTTGCACCAGCATCCCCACGGTTTCGGCACCGGCTGTTTTGGCAAGCTGCGCCAGCTCTTCCATGGTTTCTTCGGTTGTATCGGCAAGCGGATTGCCGCTTCCGGTGTGTACACCGGCCAAAACGGCGCGTTCCTGCTCTTCTTTTGTTTCTTGCATGGGCATGTGGGTTCTCCTTTCCTTATTCGTACCACAGGCTTTCGGCGGCGCTTTTGCCGGCCAAATACCCCGTGGAAAAAGCAATTTGCAAATTATAACCGCCTGTGTAGGCATCCAAATCCAGTACCTCTCCGGCAAAATACAGACCGGAAACAAGACGGGATTCCATTGTTTTCGGACGAAGCTCCTTTGTGGCAACGCCGCCTGCGGTGATAATGGCTTCTGCTATGGGACGCGGCCGCTTAACGTGCATGGTAAGGCCTTTAAAAAGCTGCACCAGCCGCAAGCGCTCGGCCTTTGTGATTTCGTTTACCTTTTTGCGCGGTTCAATTGCCGAAAGACGGACAATAATGGGAATCAGCTTTTTGGGCAGCAGCTTATCCAAGCTGTTAATAAAGTCCTTGTTCGATTCGTCGGCAAAGTCACGCAAAATGCGATGATCCAGCTGCGTTTCCGTCAGCGCCGGTTTTAGGTCAATGGTCAAAGAAACGCGTTCGCCTTTTGCTTCACGCAGATGTGCACTGGCCGAAAGAACCAG
This sequence comes from uncultured Eubacteriales bacterium, assembly GCA_900545185.1. Taxonomy (GTDB): domain Bacteria; phylum Bacillota; class Clostridia; order UBA1381; family UBA9506; genus UMGS755. The sequence goes on from UQYH01000126.1 coordinate 2,605, forward strand.
CGGTCCGCTGACACCGAAGTGAGTGAACAAAAGCTCCCCCTCGGCTTGATACAATGTTTTTTGGTTTGCATCTGTCAGCGTCAGTGATATATTTTTAAGGCTCAGTCCCATTGCTTCACGCGGCCAGCCTTCCGCTGTTTCGAGCGGTACAAGGGAAGGACGCGGCGTGACAACGGTGTGACCGGCTCTCTGCGCAAAACGATAGCCGTCCCCGGTCGAACCGGTTTGCGGATAACTCATACCGCCGGTGGCCACAATCAGTTTTTTGGCAGTGATTGTTTTGCCGTCTGTGAGCTTGACGCCGCAAACGGCATGATTATTAATAAGTAAAGACTGCACGGTGGTGTGCAGCTGCACAGCGCCGCAATTTGCGGCGTAATCGGCCAAAACGCGCAGAACATCGGAGGATTTATCACTTTCGGGAAAAACACGGCCACCGCGTTCAACCTTGGTGGCTACGCCGCCGTTTTGCAAAAGCGTGCGAATATCTTCATTTGTAAAGGCGGAAAAAGCGCTGTACAAAAAGCGGCTGTCTCCCGGAATTTGTTCCATAAAATCGGCCATCGGCGCGGCGTTTGTTACATTGCAGCGTCCCTTGCCGGTAATGAACAGCTTTTTGCCGAGCTTTTCGTTTTTTTCAATCAGCGCTGTTTTGGCGCCGCAGCAGGCGGCTGTCCCAGCGGCCATCATACCGGCTGCACCGCCGCCGATGACCAATACGTCATAATCCATGGTATCACTCATTTTCTTAAAAATATCAGTACATTTAGTATAACAGATACCCAAAGTTTTATCAACTTTTAGAAATTAAAAGAAAAAAAGAGATAAAGAAAGAAAATGAAAGGATAAAAGCGATAATTTAAAAAAACGAGCACGCATAATATTTGCCAAAATGCGAAATATTGAGTAATATATACTTGTAATTAGCACTCGACCGATATGAGTGCTAACAAAGAAGTTTATCAATTACATGAACATAACAAGGAGGACTCATCATGAACATTAAACCTTTAGGCGACAGAGTGGTTATTAAGATGGTTGAGGCAGAAGAGACCACCAAGAGCGGCATCATTTTAACTGCCAGTGCACAAGAAAAGCCCCAAATGGCTGAAATTGTTGCAGTCGGCCCCGGCGGCGTTGTAGACGGCAAAGAAGTTAAAATGGAATTAAAGGTTGGCGATAAGGTTATCACCAGCAAATATGCAGGTACCGAAATTAAGTTTGACGGCACGGAATACACCATTTTAAAGCAGAGTGACGTGCTGGCAATTGTTGAGTAAAAAAGGGAACTGAATAAGGAGGAAAACAACAATGGCAAAGGATATTAAATTTGGCGAAGACGCAAGAAAAGCTTTGGAAGCCGGCGTGAATAAGCTGGCTGATACCGTTAAGGTTACACTCGGCCCCAAAGGCCGCAACGTTGTGCTGGATAAAAAGTTCGGCGCACCGCTTATTACGAACGATGGCGTGACCATTGCAAAGGAAGTGGAGCTTGAGGATCCGTTTGAAAACATGGGTGCACAGCTGGTTAAAGAGGTTGCCACCAAAACAAACGATGTAGCCGGTGACGGTACCACGACCGCAACACTGTTGGCGCAGGCTTTGATCCGTGAAGGCCTTAAGAACCTGGCAGCCGGTGCAAACCCCATGATTTTAAGAAAGGGTGTTGCCAAAGCGGTTGATACGGCTGTTGATTATATTGAAAAATCCAGCCAAAAGGTAAACGGCAAGGATGATATTGCCCGTGTTGCTTCCATTTCTGCTGCCGATGATAAGGTTGGCGAATTGATTGCAGAAGCAATGGAAAAGGTTTCGAACGATGGTGTTATCACCATTGAAGAATCCAAAACAGCCGAGACCTATTCTGAGGTTGTTGAAGGTATGCAGTTCGACAGAGGCTACATTTCGCCCTACATGGTAACCGATACCGAAAAAATGGAAGCCGTTTTGGACGATGCTTACATTTTAATTACCGATAAAAAGATTTCTAATATTCAGGAAATTCTGCCGTGCCTGGAGCAGATTGTTCAGCAGGGCAAAAAGCTGCTTATTATCGCTGAGGATATTGAAGGCGACGCACTGGCAACACTGCTTGTCAACAAGCTGCGCGGTACCTTTACCTGCATTGCGGTTAAGGCTCCCGGCTTTGGTGACAGAAGAAAAGAAATGCTGAAGGATATTGCCATCCTGACCGGCGGTGAAGTTATTTCCGAAGAGCTGGGTCTGGAACTGAAGGAAACCACGATTGAGCAGTTAGGTAAAGCTCGTCAGGTTAAGATTCAAAAGGAAAACACCATCATTGTTGACGGTGCCGGCAATGCCGATGAAATTAAAGCACGTATCCATCAGATTAAGGCGCAGATTGAAGAAAGCACATCTGATTTTGACAGAGAAAAGCTGCAAGAGCGTTTAGCTAAGCTTTCCGGCGGCGTAGCTGTTATTAAGGTCGGCGCTGCTACCGAAACAGAGATGAAGGAGAAAAAGCTGCGCATTGAGGATGCCTTGGCTGCAACCCGTGCGGCTGTTGAAGAAGGTATTGTTGCAGGCGGCGGTACTTCTTATATCAACGCTATGAAGTCGGTTGAAGCATTAATCGGTACACTTAGCGGCGACGAAAAGACCGGTGCATCCATTGTTTTGAAAGCACTGGAAGAGCCTGTTCGTCAGATTGCGTTTAATGCAGGTATTGAAGGCTCTGTTATCGTTGAAAAGCTGAAAGACAGCGCAGATAAGATTGGCTTTAACGCTTTGACAGAGGAATATGTAGACATGATGAAGGCCGGTATTGTAGACCCGGCAAAGGTAACGCGTTCGGCTCTGCAAAACGCTTCCAGCATCGCGTCTATGGTTCTGACCACCGAGAGCGTTGTGGCAAATCAGCCCGAGCCGGAACCGGCTATGCCGGCAGGCGGCGGCATGCCCGGCGGCGGAATGGGATTCTAAAAAGTAAAACATTTTCGGCGGCTGCTTCACTATATGAAGCAGCTGCTTTTTTTATGCCCAAATGCAGAATCTGTCCGTGAAGCAGCACAATTTAAACAAAAATGCTTCATACAATAACAGAAAATTTAAAAGGCTTCTTATGCGTATTCCAAAAAGATGACAAAGGCAAAAACGGATTCCTTGACGAAACAAAACAGATGTGGTACAATGTAAATTGTGGGGTGATACCTTTGACAAAACGAGATTTTAGCTTTGTTAACATTCTCCTACCGTTTATATGCGTCTTAATCATACCGTTCTTTTTGTGGAATCTCTCTAATTTTTATGTGGTGAACCAAAATAACAACAAGGCGCTTTCGGTTACAATGGAG
>UQYH01000127.1 GCA_900545185.1 uncultured Eubacteriales bacterium
TAGGCATTCATGTTTGGCAACTCATAGTTATCACCGAATGCCTCACCGTCATGCCCTACGGCTTGGCGAAAAACGGAATCAATTTAATACAACGGGCGTTAATGTAAACAACAAAGACCGTTGGCATTTGAAACACAAACAAAACATCTTTTTTTCATGTATACATTTTACAAAAAATACCGTTACTTTACTGTTTCTTGCTTCCGTGATTCTGATTCACTAATAAAAAGTCGAAATTGTTCTTGACAATATATGCCGTATATGGTATAGTAATGATTGCACAATACACAAGATATTGTGTCATATTTTAAAACTGCAAATCATTCTGAACATATGGTACAAAGCAACGTCCCGTGCGGTGCAAAAGGCAGCGCGGAGATATTCACTCTTATCACCATACCCTGCGGATAAGAGTTTTTTATCGTATTTGGGCGATCGGGCGGTGCAAAATCGGTTGCACAGGTGCTTCGTACTGCAAAAAAAGCAGCCGCAGCAGGGCGGCGGAACGGAGAGAGTATGAAATGAAAATCATTAAAAGAAACGGATCGGAAGTACAGTTTGACGAAAGTAAAATTATTGCGGCCATAACCAGGGCGAACGCAGCCATTAGTGAGGATTGTCAAATGACCGCAAGGCAGATTGAGCGCATTGCCGAGCGCGTTGTTTTGGCATGCGAATCGTTAGGCCATTCCCCCAGCGTGGAGGAAGTGCAGGACTTGGTAGAACGGCAGATTATGGCGCACGGCGCGTTTGAGGTGGCCAAGGCCTATATTACATATCGTTATACAAGAACGCTGGTTCGTCAGTCTAACACCACGGATGATAAAATTTTAAGCCTGATTGAGTGCAACAACGAAGAAGCCAAGCAGGAAAATTCAAATAAAAACCCGATTGTGAACTCCACCCAGCGCGACTATATGGCCGGTGAGGTATCACGCGATATTACCAACCGTATTTTGCTGCCGCAGGAGATTGTGGAGGCGCACGAGGAAGGTATTATCCATTTTCATGACAGCGACTATTATGCACAGCACATGCACAACTGCGATTTGGTGAATTTGGAGGATATGCTGCAAAACGGCACGGTCATCACCGGCACGCTGATTGAGCGTCCGCACAGCTTTTCAACCGCCTGCAACATTGCTACGCAGATTATCGCACAGGTTGCCTCTAACCAATACGGCGGACAGTCCATCTCGCTGACGCATTTGGCTCCGTTTGTGCAGGTCAGCCGCGAAAAAATTGCGCGCGACTTAACGGCCGAGCTGGCCGAAGCCAAAATGGAAATGGATGACGAAACTTTTAAAAAGATTGTGGAACGCCGTCTGCGCACCGAGATTAAAAAGGGTGTGCAAACCATTCAATACCAAGTGGTTACACTGCTGACCACAAACGGACAAGCCCCGTTTGTGACGGTGTTTATGTATTTGAACGAGGCCAAGACCGAGCAGGAAAAAAGCGATTTGGCCATGATTATTGAAGAAGTGCTGGAGCAGCGCTATCAGGGCGTTAAAAACGAAAAGGGCGTTTGGGTAACGCCGGCTTTTCCGAAGCTGATTTATGTGCTGGAGGCGGATAACATCCACGAAGGCGACAAATATTATTATTTAACCAAGCTGGCCGCCAAGTGCACGGCCAAGCGCATGGTGCCGGACTATATCTCGGAAAAAGTGATGCTGGAAAACAAAATCGACAAAAACGGCGAAGGCCATTGCTATACCTGCATGGGCTGCCGCAGCTTTTTAACCCCCTATGTGGATGAGGACGGCAAGCCGAAGTATTACGGCCGCTTTAACCAGGGTGTTGTCACCGTGAATTTGGTGGACATCGGCCTTTCGGCACAAAAGAATTTGGACAAGTTTTGGCGGATTTTTGATGAACGCATGGAGCTTTGTCATCGGGCGCTTCAGTGCCGTCATGAACGGTTAACGGGCACCTATTCCGATGTGGCGCCGATTCTGTGGCAGCACGGTGCGCTTCTGCGGCTCAAAAAGGGCGAAAAAATCGACAAATACCTGCATGGTGGTTATTCTACCTTATCGCTTGGCTATGCAGGCCTGTGGGAGTGTGTATACAGCTTAATCGGCAAGAAGCTGACAGAGCCGGAGGGCGAGGAGCTGGGTCTTGCCATTATGCACAAGCTGAATGAATATACGGCCAAATGGAAAAAGGCCGAAAATATTGATTATTCTCTTTACGGCACACCGCTGGAGAGCACGACCTATAAGTTTGCCAAGTGCCTGCAAAAGCGTTTCGGCGTGATTCCGGGCGTAACGGATAAGGGTTACATCACCAACAGCTATCACGTGCACGTAACCGAAGAAATGAACGCCTTTGATAAGCTGGCGTTTGAAGCCAAGTTCCAGGCCTTATCGCCGGGCGGCGCCATCAGCTATGTAGAGGTGCCGGACATGCAGCACAACTTAGAGGCTGTTTTGGACGTGATGAAATTTATTTACGATAACATTATGTATGCCGAGCTGAACACCAAGAGCGACTATTGCCAGGTTTGCGGCTGGGACGGCGAAATTGAAATTAAAGAGATAGACGGCAAGCTGGTTTGGCGGTGCCCCCAATGCGGCAACACCGACCAGGATACCATGAACGTTGCGCGCAGAACCTGCGGCTATATCGGCACGCAATATTGGAATCAGGGCAGAACGCAGGAAATTAAAGAACGTGTTTTGCACTTATAAAGCACAAGGCGAGGAAGGTTTTTTATGCATTACGGCGAAATTAAAAACTGTGATATAGCAAACGGCATCGGGGTGCGTGTTACGCTGTTTGTTTCGGGGTGTACCAATCACTGCAAAAACTGTTTTCAGCCCGAAACGTGGGATTTTACCTACGGCACACCGTTTACCGGGGAAACCGAGGCCTATTTGCTCTCGCTTTTAGAGCCGGATTACATCGGCGGTTTAACCGTTTTGGGCGGCGAACCGTTCGAGCCGGAGAATCAGCGCGCGCTGTACCCGTTTTTGCAAAAGGTAAAGGCGCGGTTTCCGCACAAAACCATTTGGATGTTTTCGGGCTTTACGTATGAAGAACTGCTGACGGAGGGCAGCCATCCGCATTGTGAGGTGACGGAGGCCATTTTGAAAATGGCCGATGTTTTGGTGGATGGCCGTTACGATGACGCATTGCGCAACATCGGCCTTCGGTTTCGCGGTTCCTCCAATCAGCGTTTGATTGATTTGCCGCAAACACGGCAGGCAGGTCATGTTGTTTTATGGGATGCATAATGCATCGCTTGTATTTAGTCAACATCAATCCTTTCCCTTATAAAAAGGCTGTCGCAGCGCTTTAGCGTTGCGGCAGCTTTTGTGCGTGCCGACGTATCGACACGCTTCAAGCCGAAATCTCTCTTCGAGAGCTTTCGCTTGGGAATAAGGGCTTTCGCTCGTGCGGCGCTCACCGCGCCAGCCCTTTATAGGGGCGGTTTTTGCGGTACACGATCGCGAAAACCGCATTTTTAAGTCAGAGGGGGTATCCCCCTCTGACGACTCCTCGGTTGGATTTACTTTATTTCCGAACCTGTTTCGACATCGGGCGGCATGCTTTCCGCATCCTCCTGTGACGGTTCTGTATCATCTGTTTTTTCGGGCTGTGCCGGCGCCGTCTTTGTTAAAAGCAAAAGCGCCGCAAGACCGATTATGGGGAACACCGCACCGGCAAGCATGCCGATGCGCAGGCTGAGCTGTTCCATCGTCAGCCCCAGCCGCTGTGCCAGGGGGATAAGGCGCGTACCGGCGGCGCACATATCCACCAGCCGACCCGTAAGCCACGGACCGGAGGAAGAGCCTAAGTCGCCCCCGGCGGCCAGTATGGCAAACATCCACGAACCGGCCAGGGGGAAATAATCCATCGCCTTCACAAGCGTTCCCGGCCAAATCAGCGACACCGAAAGGCCGCTGATGACAATGGCCAACACGGGCACAAGGCGGCCGGGCATTAAGCCGATGGCAAAATAGCACACCGTCAGCACCGCCATGCCGATACACATAATGCGGTTCATATCCAATCGGTCGCTATGCTTGCCATACAGGGTACGCCCCAAGCCCATGGCGGCGGCAAAGGCGCAAACCCCGGCAATATCGCCCACGGTTTTGGTAACGCCCAAGCCCTTTTCGATAAAGGAGGACGACCATTGGCTGATAATCAGCTCGCCTGCGCCGCTGGCCGTCATCGCCACCATGCACAGCCAAAAGGCCGGGGCAGCCAGCACGGCGCGTACGCCCTGCCGTTCCTCCTGCGAGACGGCAGACGGATACGCCGCCAGTAAAAACATGATAAACACAACAGCGGCAGGCAAACACCAAAACAGCATAATCAGCTGCCAATGCCGCTCCCCCAGCCACAATAAAAGCAGCGTTGTAAACAGCACAACAATGACCTGCCCCCAGCTGTAGGCCGAGTGCAGAAAGCTCATCAGCGAAACGCGGCGTTCTCTGGGCAGGGGCAGGGCGCTGATGATGGGGCTGAGCAGAATCTCCAGTAATCCGCCTGCACCGGCAAACAAAACCGTGCCGCCCAAAAACAGCGGATAGGGATTGTGCGGTGCAAAAATCGGCGCTGCGCCGAAAACAAGAAAACCCAGTGCGGCAATAACGGCCGAGCCGAGCGCCAGCGGCTTAAAGCCGGTGCGGTCAATCAGTCCGCCAAAGCCCACATCGCACAATAATTGGGTAATAAAATTAGCCAGCACGAGCGTGCCGAGCTGGCTATAGGTTAAATGAAACTGTTCTCTTAATGTAATGAATAAAATGGGTGAAACATTTACAACAACAGCCTGCAAAAGATACCCCAAGCAACAGGCCGTAACGGTAAATCTTATTTTATTTTCATTCATTTTTTTAAAAGGAGCTGCCGGAGCGACGGTAACTGGAACCGCGCTTGGACTCCATTCCTCTCTTTAAATCCTGCATTTTCTCGTCACTGGCCTGTTTAAAGCGATTCATCATATCTTCAAACGTGGCCGGCGGCGCGTCATTTTTCTTAGACCAGTCCACCCGTTCGGTACGGGGCACTCTGGCCGGTGCGGCAGGCGGATTCTTTTTCCGTTCCTCCAACAAGGCCTGCTTAATGGAAAGGCTGATTTTTCCGTTTTTATCCACGGAAATAATTTTAACCTTAACCTCATCATTTTCCTTTAAAAAGTCACTTACGTTTTTCACATAGGTCAGGGCCACCTCAGAGATGTGAACCAACCCGGTTTTACCATCACCCAAGGAGACGAACGCACCAAAGGGTGAAATGCCCGTAACCTTTCCTGTTACGATTTTTCCCGGCTCTAAAACCATACGAAAATCCATTGCCTTTCTGCCCACAATGTATAAAATGGCGGCCTTACCTATGGGCGGATAAGGCAGCATGAAAGGGCACTTTTTTGCAGAATGCGCAAAAAGCACCGCGTATCATTGTTTTTTCGCGTCAATAAACACCTTTTCGTCCGGCTTCATGTAGCCGAGCTTGTCACGTGCAACACGTTCCATATATTCCTTTGTGCCGGTGGCTTCTTTCTGCTCCTGCAGTTCCTCCTGCGTACGCTGTGCCTCGGCAATCTTTTGATCCAGCGCCTTGTCTTCGCCCGAAAGACGCGACAAATCGAACTGCTGAGCAATGAACAGATAGCAGATGTAAACAATCAGTCCGCACAAAATAATTCGTTTTGCAGCACGTGCACCGCTTGCTTTTTTCTTTTTTTTGTCCGATTGCGTATCCATTTTCATTCCCTCTATTTTTTTCCGGCAAAACGAACCGTTCGCCGGAGGCTTTCGCGCAGTCGTCTTCTCATGCGGCGCGCAAGCCGCCGAAGCGGCGTATACATACAAGAAATCCATCTATACATTATATTATACATAAAAAGTAGCGGTGTCAAGAGGATTTTTAAAAAAAATTT
>UQYH01000128.1 GCA_900545185.1 uncultured Eubacteriales bacterium
AAACAGGTTACGGGTGTTACGGATTGTACGGTCAGTCTGTTAACCAATTCCATGACGGTAGAAGGCAGTGCAGACAGCCAAAGCGTTATCCGTGCCGTGCAGGCGGCCGGGTACGGCGCTGCACAAAAGAACAGAGAAGCGGCAAGCGTTAAAGAACAGACTGATGAGCTTGTTGACCGTGAAACGCCCAAGCTGAAAAAAAGGCTGTTATTTTCTGTAATACTGCTTGTTATTTTAATGTATTTTTCCATGGGACACATGATGTGGGGTTGGCCGCTGCCTGCCTGGTTTAACGGAAATCATGTGGCAATGGGTCTGGTGCAGCTGCTTTTGTCGGGCATGATTTTGGTGTTGAATCGAAAGTTTTTTACAAGCGGTTTTGCGGCGCTATGGCATCGTGCTCCCAATATGGATACGCTTGTTGCGCTGGGTGCTTCGGCTTCTTTTGTGTGGAGTGTATATGCACTTTTTGGCATGACGGCGGCACAGACAGCCGGAGATTTGGCCGGTGTTATGCACTACATGGATGAATTTTATTTTGAATCGGCGGCCATGATTGTCACTTTAATTACGGTTGGCAAAATGCTGGAGGCGCACTCAAAGGGCAAAACGACAGATGCGCTTAAAAGCCTGATGCGCCTGGCGCCGCAGACCGCAACGCTGCTGCGAAACGGCAAGGAAGAAACGGTTGCGGTTGAGGAAGTGAAACAGGGTGATATTTTTGTTGTGCGTCCGGGAGAAAGCATCCCCGTGGATGGTGTTGTGACAAAGGGAGACAGCGCTGTCAATGAATCGGCCTTAACGGGAGAGAGCATACCGGTTGATAAAACCATAGGCGATTTGGTATCGGCAGCAACGATCAACCAATCGGGCTTTTTGCAGTGTGAAGCAACGCGTGTGGGCGCTGATACGACGCTCTCACAAATTATTAAAATGGTGAGCGATGCCGCTTCCGGCAAAGCGCCGATCGCCAAGACGGCCGATAAAGTTTCGGGTGTTTTTGTACCGGCGGTTATATCCGTTTCGATTGTAACACTTTTAGTTTGGCTGTTGCTGGGGCAAAATTTCAGTTATGCTTTGGGGCGCGCCATCTCGGTTTTGGTCATCAGCTGCCCTTGCGCTTTGGGGTTGGCAACACCTGTGGCTATTATGGTTGGCAGCGGCCTTGGCGCCAAAAACGGTATATTGTTTAAAACAGCGGCTGTGCTGGAAAGTGCAGGCAAGGTAAATATTGTGGCGCTGGACAAAACAGGTACCATTACCGAAGGCGCACCGCGCGTTACGGACGTAGTCACAGCCGAGCACGTGACAGAAGAGGCACTTTTTGCCGCAGCTGTTTCTTTGGAAGCGAAAAGTGAACATCCCTTAGCCAAAGCCGTGCTGCAAAAAGGGGAAGAAATGCAAATTTCATCGGCAGAAGCGGATGATTTTTCAGTCCTGCCGGGAAATGGTCTGTCGGCTGTCATTAACGGAAAGCCTGTTGTCGGCGGCAGTTTGCAGTTTATCGGCAGCCGCACCGAAATCCCGAAGAATATTCAAGAGAAAGCGGAAAAAATGGCAGAAGAGGGCAAAACGCCGCTTCTGTTCACAGAGGACGGGCATGTTTTGGGCGTGATTGCGGTGGCAGATACCATAAAACCGGATAGTCCGCAAGCCATTCGAGAGCTGCGCGGTATGGGGATTCGGGTGATTATGCTGACAGGCGACAACGAACGCACCGCCAAAACCATTGGGCAAGCGGCCGGCGTGGATGAAGTGATTGCAGGCGTTTTGCCGGATGGAAAAGAAAGCGTAATTCGCGCTCTGAAACAAAAAGGCAAGGTTTCTATGGTGGGCGATGGTATTAATGATGCACCGGCACTGACACGTGCCGATGTGGGCATTGCGATTGGTGCCGGTGCCGATGTCGCGGTCGATGCGGCCGATGTAGTGCTGATGAAAAGCCGGCTTTCGGATGTTCCGGCTGCGGTGCGTCTCAGCCGTGCAACACTGCGGAATATACACGAAAATCTGTTTTGGGCCTTTATCTATAATGTAATCGGGATTCCCCTGGCCGCCGGTTGCTTTGCAAAAGCCGGCCTTACACTAAACCCCATGTTTGCCGCGGCAGCAATGAGTCTTTCCAGCTTTTGCGTTGTAACCAATGCTCTGCGTCTGAACTGGTGTAAGTTATATGGCAACCGTACGGACAGACAAGTATCGGCTGTGACTGCTGCACAGAAGGAGGACATCAAACGAACCATTTACATTAAGGGGATGATGTGTTCTCACTGCGAGGCACGTGTTAAACAGGCGTTAGAAGCCTTGCCGGAGGTATCCGCGGCAGAAGTGAGCCATAAAAACGGCACGGCCGTTGTAATGCTGCGGAAAGCAGCTGAGCAAGATGCATTACGTGCGGCAATCGAATCGGCCGGATACTCAGTCAAAGACATTCAATGATTTTGTAACTAAATGAAAAGGAGCGATCATTATGACAAAAACAACTTTAAAAATTGACGGAATGATGTGCGGTATGTGTGAATCGCATGTGAATGAGGCCATCCGTAACGCATTTCAGGTTAACAAGGTCACATCATCACATGCAAAGGGAGAAACGGTGATTTTATCTGACGAACCGCTTGACGAAGCACGCCTGCGTGAAGTGCTGGCACCGACAGGCTATACACTGACAAGCATTACAAGCGAGCCGTACAAAAAAGGCGGAATCTTTTCCTTTTTGAAAAAATAAACAACACGGAATCCGATGTTTCCTTAAACTGTAAAACCCTGCCGCAAATGAAAGTATCCGATTTGCGGCAGGGTTTTTTTTATTATCTTTTTGAAAAATGACAGACTTATACTGCATGCGTGTATGCATGCGCATGTATGACCCTCCGAAAGCTCACGCTGCAGCGCTTCATCTTTGGCGGACTTTGTACCCTCGTCCAGCGCCGTCAGATCGCGCTTGGCGGCTCTTATGCCCCCATTAGGGAGTCGAACCTCTAATGCCTAACTTTTTGCAGCACCATCTGCGTCACATACAGCCCGGCAGGATCCCTGGGATTGATTGCCTCTGCCAAAAGGGACAGCGTGCAATGTCCGCCCGCAAGCGTCACCTTGCCCAAAATGCTTCCCGTTTCCGAAAAATATCGTCTGTTGACGCCGCGCGGCAATACATCCTCGTGCAGCGTTGCCGCAATATCATTGTCTTCGCCGCGCACGCGCACCTTGTGTCCCCCCGTCCACGGCTGATATTTTGACGTTGCCGTGTAGAGAATCACTTCATAGTCTCCGGGTTCTGCAACCTCAAAATCCCAAAAAATCGAATCCTGCTCCGATTTCCACCATTCCACGCTGCCGTTGATATTCACCTTAATTTCCGTGCTCGGATTATCCCAATATTCACCTACCACTCTGTCTACGGTCGATGCAAAGGCAGACGTATCGCTTTCGTGCGCGCCCTTTTTAATTTTACAAGCACAGCACGGCAGCATAACGGTCTCGCCCTCCTGCTGAAACAAACCGTTTGCCACCTTCGGCTTGCCGTCCAGCGTCAGCCTGATGACCGTTACCGTGTCACAGAATGAAACAGCCGACAGGTCAAGGCAAAGTTTATTTTGTTCTTGCCGCACAGCTGCCGATTCGCCCGTTAGGCTCTCGGCGCGCAGCACCTTGTTACAAAGGCCGAAAATTTCTACCTGCTTGCGCGGTTCCTTCATCAAAAGATATAAATAATTCTCTTTTTGCGTTGCCCAGCCGAAGGAAAAATCAGCGGTAAACGGCGAGGCCTGCGTATCGTAAACAGCTTCGCTGTTTTGCTGCATCCAGTCGCCCAATGCTTCGGCAAGCTGCATTGCCTCTTGCGGAAGGCTTCCGTCCGGCTTCGGGCCGATATTTAACAAAAGATTCGCACCCTTAGAGCAGACGGCGCACAAAAGCTCTATCACCGTTTGGGGCGTTTTAAAGTTTTTGTCGCAACGCTTATACCCCCACGAATCGTTTGTTGTGGCACAGGTTTCCGCACAAACCGCAACCCTGCCGTACGGCGCTTCGTTGTCCCCCATGCACAAAAAGTCCGAATCCTCTGCCGCGCCGCCGAGCCGCCCGTTAATCAGGCAATCGGGCTGAAGCCCCTTAACAAGCTGCCGCAGCTCCTTTGCGCGCGCCTCTGTCATCCCCCACGGAACATCAAACCAAACCATGCCGATGTCTCCGTAACGGGTCAGCAGCTCACTAAGCTGATGCTTGCATTTGCCGCGGAAATAGCTGTCAAAATCGCGCTCATCCTCCGGCGTTTTAAAATCCCAGGTGTTGCCCATTGCATTTTTTTCATGAAAGTCAATCCCCTGGCTGTAATATACGCACGGCACAATATCATAATTCCGCAGCGATGTTGTCAGTTCCTGCAATATATCCCGTTTTGTGCCTGTGCGTCCGTTAAGGCTAAAATCGTCATAATCGGTCGGATACATGGCAAAGCCTTCGTGGTGCTTGGCCGTAAACACCATGTATCTTGCGCCCATACGCTTGGCCAGCGCGGCGACCTGCCCGGCATCAAATCCGTCTGCACTTAGCTTTTTTGCAAATTGCTCATATTCTTCGTTCGGAATCTGCTCACGTGACTGAATCCATTCTACAATGCCCTTTGTCTCTTGCCCGTGGTAAAACCCCTCTGTGGCCGAGTATATGCCCCAGTGCATAAACAGTCCCAATTTGGCGTTTTCAAACCATGCGATCTCTTTGCTTCCCCTTGCTATCATATGCTGCCTCCGCTTTTTTAAATTGTGAATCGGCTCTCGCCGTAATTGTATTATACCGAAAAAGCGGCCGTTTCGTCAATCGTCCGTATTTGCTTTTTCATAGTCCAATTTTACTTTTTTACATTTTGGTTCATTAACAATTAAATTCTCCCATACAAAGCGGTTCAAAGCTGTCTCAAAAACACCTCTTACCCGAAATAAAAAAGGTGTCATAATAGAATGAACACCTTTCGGGAAGATGTACTGATTATAAAAACATAAGAGTCCCAATAAAACAAATCACAATGCTGATAATCTGCTTTGGATTTAATTTTTCTTTAAGGAATAAAACTCCAAACAAAGATGTCAAAATAATACAACCACCTGTTATAAGCGGATATAAAACCGTTGCAGGCAAATTCTTGGCTCCGATAAGCTGCAAAATATATGATATATTCCACAAAATTGATGATACTGTTGTAAATAACAGTAATCTTTTGATCGAGAAAGATTTGCTTTGTTTATGCGTTTGGGGAGTCACAAAGAGTAATAACAGACCGCATAAAATGACCCGCATGAAACACATTAAAAATGCAAAGCTCTGTGTATCGACCGGATTAAATTGTGTATTAATCTGATGTGTTTTTGCAATAATACTTGTCGCACCGTTAATAACAAAGGTAAGCAAACACAAAACCAACCGGCGCTTATCTGTTTTTTGTGTACTTGAATTTATCATAATAACGGCTATACCAATCAAAATGAGCCCAAGACTTCTTATAACGGTAAATTTTTCATTCAAAAAAGCAATTCCGAATATGTACGGAAGTGTCATGCCTCCTGTCATTAAAAACATTGTATAAAGCGACAAATCGCCGGTTTCAAGAATTTTAAAACTTATTATAGTGTACAGCGTTATAAGAGATGCCTGTAAAAATGCGGCGATAAGAGAAAAAACCGAAAATTCTATTTGAAATCGGCTGATAAGAAAAAAAGCAATCACCCCTACAGCACCAAAAACCGTATTATAAAGTAACCCATCGGTTAAAGTTTCCTTCCTGCCTTTCTGATATAATTTTTGAAAAACAAAGCTTCCGGAAAGTAAGGCATCAGCAATTAATATCAGAATATTGTATTTCATTCGTTACTCAATGTAAATGTAAAAAT
>UQYH01000129.1 GCA_900545185.1 uncultured Eubacteriales bacterium
TTTTTTTTTTTTTTAATGATACGGCGACCACCGAGATCTACACTCTTTCCCTACACGACGCTCTTCCGATCTGATGTTGAGCCGTCTTTAAAAAAATAGCCAGCGCCGGAATCAAAATGGTTCCGCCGCCGATGCCCATACCGCTGATAACGCCGGAGCACAGCCCGGCCAAAATTGCCGCCAGCATCAGCCCACCACCATTCGCAGTGCAGCCAAAATCATAAACGCACCAAAAATTTTGCGAATGACGCCGCCGCTGAGTTTTTTAAGCAGCTTGGCGCCGATCAGCCCACCGGCAACACCGCCGATTGAAACCCAAAGCGCCAGCTTATAATCCAGATAATCATGCCTAAAGTAAAAGAACAGGCTTACAATCGTAAAGCACAAAATAATCAAAATCGCCGTCGCGTGGGATGTGTGCTCGTCCTGATCCAGGCACTCCTCCAAAAACGGTACAATAACGGTTCCGCCGCCGCTGCCGAACAGGCCGTTTAAAAATCCGGCCAAAAGGCCGCCGACAATCGGCAGCCATTTTTTATGTTTTATCTGTTGCATAATTTATACTCCGCATTTATCATTTGGCCTTAGTATGCGTAAAAATGCAGCGATTATGCCTGTTATGCTTCTATCTCGTCAAGATTTAAAGCCAAAAGCTTCGAAACGCCTTTTTCCTGCATGGTGACACCGTAAATCACATCCGCACATTCCATGGTACCGCGGCGGTGTGTAACCAAAATAAACTGCGTTTTGCGGCTGAAACGCTTAATAAAATCCGCATAGCGATACACGTTGTTTTCGTCCAGTGCCGCCTCGATTTCATCCAAAAAGCAAAACGGCGTCGGCTTAATGCGCAAAATAGCAAATAAAAGCGCAATGGCAGAAAGGGCACGTTCGCCGCCGGATAACAGCGACAGACTTTGCAGCTTTTTGCCGGGCGGCTGTACATTGATGTGGATCCCGCACTCTAGTACGTTGTTTTCATCCTCCAGTGAAAGGTCTGCCTTGCCGCCGCCGAAAAGCTCTGCAAAGGTGGTCTTAAAGTGCTGATTAATTTTGTCGAACTGCTCTTTAAACTGACGTTTCATCACCGTTTGCATCTCTTCAATAATATGAATCAAATCCTGTTTGGCCTTTTGCAAATCATTCCGCTGACCCGATAAAAAGCTGTATCGCTCACTAACAGAGGTTAGTTCTTCAATCGCGTCAACATTAACATTACCCAACGACCGAATTTGTGCACGCAAACCGCCAATTTCCTTGGTCATCTCACTGTCCGTGCCCAAATCCTGTTTTAGGCCTTCTGCCTCCGAGTATGTAATTTCGTATTCGTCCCACAGTCTTGTGACCGCCGTTTCCGCATCCTGCTCCAGCTTTTCCCGTTTGTGTTCCAGGCGTTCCCGTTCTGTTTTTAGGCTGTAGGCCACTTCACGTGTGTTTTTCACGTTGCCTTGCAGGCTCCTCAGCTTTTGCTCTGCCTCCTGCCGCTCCGCAGTCATTTTCTTTACGGCCTCACGGCGTGCACAAATGGCGGCATTCAGCTGTTCGTTACCGCGTTCTTTTTGGGTAATGTCCAATCTGTGTGCCTCATTCGTACGGCATATTTCATCCGATTCGCTTTTGCGCAGCGCCATATGTGCTGCCGCCTGCTCGATTTCCTCCTGCAAAGCTCGTATTTTATCGCGGCACTGCTCTATTTCGCGTTCCTTAGCCGTTTCGGCAAAGCCCTTTTCCAAAATTGCATCGTTCATTTTCTGTTTTTGGTTTAAATACGCTTCAAAGCTTTGTTCCAGTTCGTTAACGGCCGCACGTTTATCGGCAATGGATTTTTCGGCTTCTGCAAGCTTTTGAGACGCCTCCTGCTTCTGCCGTGCTAAATTCTCTGCCTCTGTTTGTGCATTTTGCAGCGTGGCTTCCATTTCGGCAATAGCTTCCGAAAGTGAGGTTAAAAGCACGTCATGATGCTCCTTATCTCTTGTCAGTACCGCAAGAACCTCTTTATTTTCGCGGTATACTTCATTCATTTTCTCCTGTTCCTGCGCCAAATCCAAAAGCTGCGATTCAAGGTCTTTTTGTGCCTTAGTCAAGCTCTCAAACTGTCGTGTGCTGCGCGCCAGTGCTGATTCCAGTTCTTTAATTTCCTGTTCACGTCCCAAAAGCTGATTTCCCTTTTGCTGCGAACCGCCGGCAATGGAGCCGCCGGGATAAAAAATTTCCCCGTCCAGGGTGACAATCCGCAGGGTTTGCTTGTATTTCCGTGAAAGAGCAATCGCCTGATCCATCTGCCGCATAACAACCGTTTTGCCAAGCAGATTTTTCATAATGCCGTCATAGCGGCTGTCGTAGCTGATCAGCTGAGAAGCAATGCCGACAAAGCCCGGCTCGTGCGCCAGACGCGATGCATCCGTTTTACTCCCCGAAACGGCTGAGATCGGCATAAAGGTTGCGCGGCCGGCTTTGATGTCTTTTAAAAATGAAATGGCTTGTTTCGCATCCTCTTCGGTATCCACAACAATATTTTGCAGAGCACCGCCGATTGCAGCGCCGATCGCCGTCGCATAAGGCTTGTCAACTGCAAGCAGCTTTGATACCGGCCCATGAATTCCAACATGGCGCAGGTTTCCGTTTTCATGCTGCTTCATAATTTCTTTAACGCTGCGATAATATCCTTCAAAGTTCTGCTCCATTTCCGAAAGCAGATGCAGCCTTGTTTTTTTCTGATTCACCGAAAGCTGCAAATCGGCAAATTGCTTTTTTGCAGCCTCCAGCTGCTTTTGCAGTGCGTCTTCCTCCGCACGGCTTTTCCGAATTTTATCCTCCAGCCCTGTTACAAATTCCGTCTTGCGCACATACTCGCTGTCTAAGTTGTC
Organism: uncultured Eubacteriales bacterium; assembly: GCA_900545185.1. Taxonomy (GTDB): domain Bacteria; phylum Bacillota; class Clostridia; order UBA1381; family UBA9506; genus UMGS755. The sequence goes on from UQYH01000129.1 coordinate 2,868, forward strand.
ACGGCGCTCCGCTTGTTTTTGCAGCTCGGCTTTTCTTTCGGCTATGGTGCTTTGCAGCTCCGCATGGCGTGTTTTTAAATTTTCCTCCAAAAGTGATACGTTAGAAAGCGCAATTTTGCTTTCCGAAGCCAAATCGAACCCGGCCGTAATTTCTTGCTTTAGCGCTTCAATATGCTCGCTTTGCGTATCGGCACCCGATTCAAAGTCCGTTATTTTTCCGGCCAGTTCTTTTTTTTCATTTTGCAGCAGCAGCAGCGCCTCGCGCAGTTCTGCCAAAACGCCTTCTTCTGCGCGCAGATTCTGCTCCAGCGAAAGCTTACCGGCCGCCAAATCGGCCGTTTCCTTTTCGATTCGTTCCAAAAGCTTGGTGTTGCCCTCAATGGTGTTTTTTAAAACTTCAATTTCACGCTGGGCAATCACAATGGCGCTTTCTTCCTGTTCTAGCGCGGCCGATTCGTTTGCCATGGCGGTATCCAGTTCTTCAAAACGGTTATAGCAAGCCTCTTGCGCCGAATCGGCTGCCGCAAGCTCTGCTTCCGCAGTTGTCAGCTGTTCGGTTACGGCCTGCAATTTTTCGGCTAAAACCGTTGTTTGCTCTCGGCTTCTTTCGGTAATCCGCAGCGCCAAGTTCACATCCAAAAGCTTCAATCTGTCACGCAGATTCAAATATTTTTTTGCCTTTTCCGCCTGCTGTGTCAGCGGCCCTATTTGCGTTTCCAACTCTGTAATAATATCGGCCACGCGATCTAAATTTTCATCGGTGTGCTTTAAGCGGCGTTCGGCCTCTTCTTTTCTGTAACGATATTTGGAAATTCCTGCGGCTTCTTCAAAAATCTGCCGTCTGTCCTCCGATTTGCTGGATAATATTTCATCAATTTTACCCTGGCCGATCATTGAATATCCGTCGCGTCCCAAGCCGGTATCCATAAACACCTCATGAATATCCTTCAAACGGCAGGGGGTACCGTTCATAAAATACTGGCTCTCGCCGGAAGCAAACACCTTACGTGTCACGGCAACATCATCAAAATTCACATTAAAATGCCGATCGTGGTTATCCAGTTCAAGCGTAACCTCTGCAAAGCCCAAACGCTTTCGGGTTTGCGTACCGTTAAAAATAACGTCCTCCATTTTGCTGCCGCGCAGCATTTTGGCGCTTTGTTCCCCCAAAACCCAGCGCACAGCATCGGATATATTGCTCTTTCCGCTGCCGTTCGGGCCGACAATGGCCGTAATCCCTTCACTGAAATCCAGTTCAATTTTATCTGCAAAGGACTTAAAACCCTGCATTTTTAAACCTTTTAAACGCATTGAATCCTCCAAGCCTTATGATTATCTTTCGTATTGCACCGTTCCGCGCGGAACGGCTTCGCTTTGTATAATCCGTATTATATCCGTGTGCAGTATTTCGCCGAGTTTTTTGATGTTGCTTCGTTTTTGTCCGCATAAAACCGACATATATTGCGGATGGACGAAAAGCGTCAGTTCCTTTCCGTTAAATCCGCGTAAATCCTCTAAAAGCTGCATCAGGCATGCCCGGCTTTGTACCAGTTCCCCAAAGGCCGGATGCACGGGGCCGGCCGCAACATCTTCACGGTTCATCTGTAAAAGTCCCATCCGAATCACGTCCACACCGGCCTTTTCAAAAAGCCGATACACAAGGCTGCACCGATTGACCGCTTCTGCAAGTGAAAGCGGCTCGTATTCTCCGCTTTCATACAGTTCGCAAAGCGCTGTGCCGCGAATGACCAAGGTGGGATAAATTCGCGCACATTCGGCCTGCATGGCAATGAAATCTTCGGCTGTCCGTATGGTTTTTTCAGTTGAATCTCCCGGCAGACCGGTCATCATTTGCAGCCCCAAATGAAGGCCGCAGGCACGGATTTTCGCCGCAGCTTCGCGTGTCTGCTCTGCCGTGTGGCCGCGGCGGCTCAAGGCAAGCACCTCATCATCCGTTGATTGTGCGCCCAATTCTACAGTCGTCACGCCGTAATGCAGCAAACGTTCTAAAACCGTGTCGTTTATATAGTCCGGCCGTGTAGAAAGTCTGATGCCGTCGATTTGACCGCCTGCAACCGCCTGTTGCGCCACACTTAAAAGCGCCTCTTGCTGCGGTCGCGGTATGCCCGTAAAGCTGCCGCCGAAAAAACCGATTTCCAATCGGTCTCCCTCTTTTTTGTGTGCAATTCCGTTTTGAATAATGCTTGCTGCGCGTTCGGGCGTCATTTCCTCTTTTTGGCCGGTAATCTTTTTTTGGTCGCAAAACAAGCAGTCCTGCGGACAGCCCCAATGCGGCACAAAAATGGGGATTGTTTTATTGCGCACACGTGCTTTGGCCTTACTTTCCACTGTTGTCACCCAACCGCACAAAAGCGTCGCGCGCAGCCATTTGTTCTGCATTTTTCTTGCTTTTTCCTTCACCCATTCCCATCACTTCACCGTTAATAAGCACATGCACCAAAAACGATTTGCGATGATCGGGGCCGGATTCACCTGCAACCACGTAATGAATGTCGGCCGCGCCGTGCGTCTGCATTTTCTCTTGCAGCGCGGTTTTATAGTCGGTAAAGGTCTTACCGCGAACCGCATTTAAAATAGAATCATATAATTGACCCAAAAGCCATTCACGTACGGTTTGAAAACCGCCGTCCAGATAGATGGCAGCAATCAGCGCTTCATAGGCATCAGCCAAAATAGAAACCCGTGTTCGTCCGCCCGTTAACTCTTCACCCTTACCTAAAATTAAATAATTGCCCATTTCAATTTCCAAGGCACATTCCCAAAGAGAGTGTTCGCAAACAATGGTTGCACGCGCTTTGGTTAATGCACCCTCCGGCAGATTTTTATAATTTTCAAACAAATAATTGCTGACAATCAGACTTAAAACCGAATCGCCCAAAAATTCCAGCCGTTCGTTATACGTCACGTCTTTTCCTTTATTTTCATTGGCAAAGGAGCTGTGCGTCAACGCGGTTTTTAATAAT
>UQYH01000130.1 GCA_900545185.1 uncultured Eubacteriales bacterium
ATATCAAAGGCCTGCATGGCGCTGATGTATTCCATATACTGCGCCGTTATTTTCTCGATCGGTATATCATAAATACTCACCTTATTTTTTTTAAGCAAATGCAGTAGCAGCTCAAGCGGCCCTTCAAAAACCTCTAAATGAAAGGACAATGCTTCCATCTCCATCATATACCACCCACTAAAAACAGCATGCCGCGCAATATCCAGTTTCCGACCGTGCCGATAATCGGGTCAAGCACACCCAAGCCAAGTGCAATGATTAAAACAATCCAGCCCAAATGCTCATAACGCATAATGTCCATATACAGTCTCGGCGGCAGCAAGGGCAAAAAAACCTTAGAGCCGTCAAGAGGCGGAATGGGAATAAGGTTAAACACGCCCAAGCCGATATTTAAAAGTGCAAACGTGCTCAAAAATGTCGCAATCCATTCGGCTGCAAAAAACGAACTGTTCATAAACGGTGCCAGCGTTAACAGCTTAAAAACCGCCAAGCTCAAAAACGCCAGAATAAAGTTAGAAAGCGGACCGGCCAGCGCCGTTAAAGCCATATCCCGTTTGGGCTTTTTAAAATACGCAGGGTTAATCATAACCGGCTTTGCCCAGCCGAAACCAAACACCAAAAGGCACAGCGCACCCACAGGGTCTAAGTGTCGCAGAGGGTTAAGCGATAACCGACCCATGGATTTTGCCGTTTTATCACCCAAAAAGTAAGCCGCATATCCGTGCGACATTTCGTGAACGGAAATTGCAAGCAAAACCGCTATGGCACGAATCAACAGTTCTGCAAGATTAAACCTGCCCAGTCTGAACAAAAATACCACATCCTATAAGGTAATTCAATAAGAGGCCAAAAGCCCCGTCATGCGACGTTTCCGATGGTGGATTATATCTCCACCGGAAAAATTAAGCAAAGCCTGCCGCCGCAAGCCGACGGAGGACGTCTTAATTTATAATATGCGAAACACATGAAACTATTTTATATTATACAAAATATTGTGCCTTCTGTAAAGACCTTACAAAAAAAATTAACATTTTACTGCAAAGATTACATAAAAACAGGTGCTGTCAGCTTCTCAGATCAAGCTGACAGCACCCTCTGCCCTACATTGTCACTGATTCTTGATTTCGCAATTGCAAAATGTAATCAGCGCGAAAGACAGTTTTTTACAGAGTGATTCGGCACATACATGTTGATAACCCTGTGCCATCGGATGCGCGGTTATGATTTTTGAACTGACCGTTCGGCCATTTCAATTGCTTTTGTCACCATGCTGCCGCAATTACGGGCGCTGACTTCACCCCAGCCGCCGTTTTGCTTTACCGATTCATAAACGCCCAATTCTTTTGCGATTTCCTCTTTTAAACGGCTGGACATAACGGAACGCTTGCTCATTTTTAACACTCCTATATCCGACCTACCATAAAACTGACAGTGGAAGCGTGACTGAAAAAAACTTCAGCATGCCTGCAAACAAACAAATTATGCAGCTTATCGGCCGGATTGTTTTGTAGCTTTCGGCTACACTCATAGTATGGCCGCACGAGAGGCAAATACACTGGAAATTTTTGATTTTTTAAACCGTCAATACGCCGTTTTCGGACTCTATAAGCATTAAAATCTTTTCCTCCTGCCCCGTTTCGGCATTTATATAAATTAAAAAATTGTGGTTTTTATACGTCCCCTTACATTCGTATGTCAAAACCTCCCGCTTGCTGTCTAAGGGAATCAGCGCCGGACGGACGGAATCGATGGATAGATGCTTGCTGATGCGTCCTCTTGCTGCCTGTGCATCAAGCCGCGCTTCGGGCAGTTCCCGATTGGTATGGCTCATCAGATAGCCTTTTGCCTCAAAGCCGACAATCTCACCGTTATCCAAAGCCACCTTAACTTTAATTAAATCCGAATATAAAACAACACGGTTTTGCGTTGCCGCAAAATTAATGGTGGCCGTGCCGCCGGATACATCATAGTAACTGGAGGTCATTTGCATAAAACCGTTGTTTTTTAAAAAATTTTCGGCCTTGGCGGTCGCCTGCTTCATTGTTAAGGTTTCTGCCTTTACATCGCGGTTGTCCAGCATATACAGAACATATCCGCCTTTTTTTGTAACACTGATGCTGACCTGCCGTTCTCCCGTTTTGCCGCTTGTGTAGTTATACGTTGCAATTGTACCGTTGCCTTCGCCGGTATATCGCAATCCGTCGGCACGATCATCATTTAAAAAGCGCTTGGCGCAGCTAAGTGCGTCATTTTGACTGATTTCCGCTTCATTTTTCAAAAATGCAGGTTCCATTGTTTCGATATGCTCCGAAAATGGGCCGTCATAAATCAGCGACGGATAATCCTGCAACGAATTTTCCAAGTCCTCCATGCCGCTTGCAAAATCGCTTTCTCCGGCCGCATAAGCCGTTAGTCCGGCTGCCTTGGTAAAGCTTAAATTTTGTTCATTCAGCTGATTTTCCAGCTCATTTAAATGTTCACTGACGCTTTCGGCATAATCCGAAAGCCGGCTAAGGGTTTGATATTCCTCTGCCGATATTTCACTGTTATCTATCACCTTGGCCGAAAGATAGGCCGTGTAATCGCCCACTTGCGATAAAAACTTAGAGGTACCCGACAAGTCAAGCTCCGAAACGGGCAGCTGCGCAAGATTTGCCTTGGCCGCCGCCGTTTGCATAAAAATCTCCGATGATATGGTGCTCATTTGCCGCGCGCCCGTTGCCAGCATGGATTTTTTCAGCAGCACATCCACATCACGCACATAATCCGTCAGCTCGTGAAAAGAGTGTGCGTACTGGTTTTCAACCGCTACCGCCAGCCGTTCGGCACGGTTAAACTGATATATGCCGGCTGTACCGAGAAGCACTGCCGTCAAAACAGCAATAACGGTACCCCATTTGTAACCAAATCTTTTTTCATTTGCTTCCATACAGTCTGTTATCCTCCTTATTTTGCAAAACGATGATTCCCGATAACCTTCACAACCTCACGGGAATAGATCCATTGGTTGGTTGTTTTGCGCGGATTATAATAATACACGGCGCCGCCCGTCGGATCCCAGCCGTTCATGGCGTCCCGACAGGCTTTGTATACCGTGCTTGCGGTGCTGATGGGTACGTTGATCTGTCCATCCACGGTTGCGGTAAATGCACGCGGCTGATAAATAACCCCGGCAATGGTGTTGGGAAAAGAGGGATGCTTGACGCGATTTAAAATAACGGCCGCCACGGCAACCTGCCCTTCGTAGGGTTCGCCACGCGCTTCACCGTTGACGCAGCGCGCCAAAAGCTGTACATCGCTGACAGAGCTGCCTGCCGCATAGCTTTTCGGCGGAATCATTCCTCTGCCAAAACCGATCACGGTCACTGCAATCAGCAAGATTGCGGAAAGCGTTAAAATCCATATACTTTTTGAATTGCATCGTCTGTTCATATAAGCCTCCGATATTTTTGTTCTTGCCGGTATTATTTGCCGCAGACAGAAAAATATACATATCGGTACATAATTTAGTTAAATTGTACAAAACAAATTGTTCAAAACATAGAAAACAGAATTTTCAAAAGGAAACCGTCGCTTTTTGTCGAATAAGTTTAGTATAAGATTCTAAAAAATATAAAAAGAAAAGAGTGAAACATTATGGAAGCATTGAAAGTATCATCGAAGTCTAACCCCCATTCTGTCGCTGGCGCGCTGGCCGGTGTTATACGTGATTACGGAACGGCCGAAATTCAGTCTGTCGGTGCCGGCGCATTAAACCAAGCCATTAAAGCAGTTGCTGTTGCACGCGGTTTTTTGGCGCCCTCCGGAATTGACTTAATTTGTATTCCCTCTTTTTCCGAGGTAGAAATTAACGGCGAAACCCGAACGGCCATTCGTCTTTGGATTGAAACAAGATAATGATACATATGCATAATATACGGGGCTGTTTAAAAAGTCTCACAAAAATCGAGGGTGAAAAGTCCTCGATTTTTGTGTATAGAAAAAAGGCTGAAACCGTAGCGGAAACAGCCTTTTGCGGAATAATATATTGAATGAAAACAATAATTAGTTCATACTTTTTACAAAACATTTGAAAGAGAAATATGATATATATCAAATCCATCGTTTTCCTTAGAAGCGATAAATTCTGCTTGTGTTGCAGATTTCTCATCTGTGACAGTATTAAAAATTCTGCTGCTGCAACGCAAACAGATACTTTGTTGCCGGCAAGCTTCCGCATAAACATTTGAAATAACAATATCACTGATGTACGTTTTTTGCTCAAAAACAATTGCAGATATGCAATAGGCTTTTCCTCACCATACACATCTTTTATGTATATGACTTGTTCTTCCGTATTCTTTTGAAAAACTCACGCGTATGGGCATACAACGCTTTAAACTCATAGTTACTGCGAAACACGGCTATTAAAACAATGTTGGGGATAACGGCGCACAATAAAGCATGTAAGCAAAATGCAACCCATTGATTGGAAAAACGGATCATACTGCATATTGCATACACTAAAACACAGTTTACAGCCACGGTTAACAAGTAAAACAGTTTCATTTTTATCTATTGCAAAAACGGTTTATGAAACACGTTGCGATAAACCAACCAGGGATCATACCACACATGAGTCAACAGTCTTGCTGCTACGGTTGCAAATAAAATACCTGCCAAACCCCATTTATATGCAAGCCCGATTGACAAAACGATATTTAAAATCACCATAACTGCAGGCCTGTATTTTCCCTGAACAAACAGCGCATTGGCATTTCTAAAGCTTTCATACGGGCGTACCATCGTAATGATATAGATATCTGCCGTAAGCAGAATGACAATGTTCATCCCCAACAAATAGTTACTTCCCAACCATAAAGCAATAAAAGGATTCAGCAGTGTTATGAGTGAAACCGCAATGAAATTTCCTATTGCAAACGACAGAAAACACATCTTTTTAAAAACCGTATATTGTCTTTCACTGTTTTCGCTTGCCGCAAGATTCCCCACGCTCGGTTTCATTGCCTCAAAGACTTGGCCGAAAAGAGAATCCACATGGTTGACAATCATCTTATAGTAGGATAAAAAACCCACAAGCGAAGTTCCCAGCATGGCGGATATAATAACGCTGTCTACACCTCTCTGAAGTGCTCCTGAAATTTTGTAAATTGCCAATGCTCTTACATTTCGAAAGATTTCTTTGCGTTCGGTCAAGCTAAGGCCTTCACGGCACTCGCTTTTTAACATCGGATACCGATGATTTGCGACCAGTGAAATCGTAACATTTTGTACAATTACCATGGTGACCATGACGGTAAGGTATCCGATATAACTTTCAAATACCGCTATAGCAGCTGCTTCTAAAACGGTAGTCAGTACACAAATCACGATTCCGACGGCAGAAACAATGTGTTTTTCCTGGTTTGCTTCTAAGAGCGTTGCTTTATAAACAAACAAATATGAAACTGCTGTTTTGAGGATAAAAAATATAAAAATGATATGGATATTCTCTTTTATATCGGGAACATCCTTCACAATATATGTAAGAAAAATCAAACAAACAATTCCGGCTGCAACGATAACGGAAAAAACTATCCGATAAATTTGTTGAAACAACCGCATAAGCTTGGCAATTTGAATATCGTCTTTTTCATAAAGCGGACGATACAGCGCATAAGAAACAGCCGTGCCAAAACCAAGCTCCGCAACGGATAAAACCGTTAAAATATCGGTAAAAAGCGCCGAGACACCTGTATATTGTATCCCAAGGTTTTTGATCAGTATGGTTTTAATGAAAAAATTAGAAAACAAGGTAACCAGCTGATATACAATCGAAAAAGCAATATTACGAACTGATTTT
>UQYH01000131.1 GCA_900545185.1 uncultured Eubacteriales bacterium
GTACCGCAAAAACCGCTCCTATAAAGGGCTGGCGCGGTGAGCGCCGCGCGAGCGAAAGCCCTTATTCTCAAGCGAAAGCTCTCGAAGAGAGATTTCGGCTTGAAGTGTTATTTCCCGTTGATTAAATTTTTCATATCATACAGCCCGGCAGGCTGACCGGCCATAAATACGGCCGCTTTTACGGCGCCGGATGCAAAAATCTCACGCGAGGCGGCGCTGTGTCGCAGCTCAATTACCTCATGGTCACCGGCAAAAATCACCGTATGGTCACCCACGATGGTACCGCCGCGGACAGCATGGATGCCGATTTCGTTTTTCTCACGCTTTTTGCGGACGCTGTGTCTGTCGTACACATAATGCGCTGTGTTATCCAGCTCTTCGTTAATGGCATCGGCAATGGCAAGCGCGGTGCCGCTGGGGGCATCCAGCTTTTGATTGTGATGACGCTCTACAATCTCAATATCAAAGCTGTCACCCAAAAAGCGTGCGGCCTTTTTGGCCAACTCGCAAATTAAGTTAACGCCCAAGGACATGTTTGCCGAAAAAAACACGGGAACAGTGGCCGAAGCGGCGCAAAGCTGCTCCTTTTGCTCTTTGTTAAGGCCGGTTGTGGCAACCACAACGGGGATTTTATGCTGCAGCACATAATCCATTAAATTTTGAAAATTGGCCGGGTTTGAAAAATCGACCACAACATCGGGCTGCTCTTGTACGGCGGCAAAATCGGCATACACGGGAAAGCCGCCCTTTGATTCGGTATTTAAATCAACACCGCAGACAATTTCGGCCTGTGCCGAATCGGCCACAAGGCGTGTAATCGCCTGACCCATGCGGCCGTTTGCACCGCTGAGCAAAATTTTTATCATGCGTATCGTCCTTTCAAGCGTTAAATCAAGCCGTGTTTTTGAAGCGAGGCTTTTAAAACCGCCAGGTTTTTCTCCTCCATCTCGCACAGCGGCAGGCGCAACAGACCTGCGTTTTTGCCCATTAAGTTAAGCGCCGTTTTAACGGGGATGGGGTTTACCTCTACAAACAGGGCTTTGGCCAAATCCCACAAATCAAGCTGCAAACGCAGAGCGCCTTCCACATCGCCGGCCAGGTATTTTGCACACATATCGTGCGTTTGCTGCGGCATTACGTTGGCCAAAACAGAAATAACACCCTTGCCGCCCAGGCTCATAATGGGGATGATTTGGTCATCGTTGCCGGAATATATATCCAGATCCGGGCACAGGGCGGCAACGCGCATGGTGTAATCAATGTTGCCGCTGGCTTCTTTAATGGCAACAATTTGTTCTACCTTTGAAAGCTCCTGCAGCGTCTCAATGCCGATGCTTACGCCGGTGCGGCCAGGTACATTATACAAAATGACCGGTACATCGGCAGCCGAGGCGAGCAGCTGATAATGGCGCACCAAGCCCTTTTGGCTGGCTTTGTTGTAATAGGGGGTAACAAGCAGCATACCGTCTACCCCAAGGCGTGCGGCCTTTTTGCACAGCTCTGCGCCGTGCGCCGTGTCGTTAGAGCCGGCACCGGCAATCACCGGGATGCGGCCGGCCGTTTTGGCAACGGCAAATTCAATCACGGATAAATGCTCTTCATCCGGCATGGTAGAGGCTTCGCCCGTGGTGCCGCAGATGATAATGGCATCGGTTCCGTGGGTAATCTGATCGTCAATTAATGTGCCCAGCGCGTCAAAGTTTACGCCGTTTTCGTCAAACGGTGTGACAATGGCAACGCCGGAGCCGGTGAAAATTGTTTTTTTGCTCATAACAATCTTTCCTTTCAGCGGTTGATTTCGCCGGATTCCCACATATCAATCAGTTTTTTGGCGATTTGTACAGCGTTGGTGGCTGCACCTTTTCGAATGTTATCGGCAACAACCCACAGGTTTACGCCGTTTTCAATACTTTCGTCGCGGCGGATACGGCCGACAAACGTTTCGTTTTTGCCCTTTGCGTTAACCGCCATGGGGTAAAAGCAATTTGCCGGATCATCCTGCACAACAAGGCCGGGTGCGGCAGAGAGAATTTTTCTCAGTTCATCCAATTCAAAGGGCTTTTTCAGCTCTACGTTAATGGATTCGCTGTGACAGTCAAACACCGGCACACGGACGGTGGTAGCGGTCACGCGGATGGAGTCGTCACCCAGAATTTTATGTGTTTCGTTCACCATTTTCATTTCTTCTTTTGTATAACCGTTGTCCAAAAATACATCAATCTGCGGCAGGCAGTTGTTATAAATCGGATGGTTAAACTTTTTCGGGGCTTCACCCTTCATACCGTTTTCCAAATCGGCATAGCCGCCCATACCGGCGCCGGATACGGCCTGATATGTAGAATATACAATACGGCGGATGCCGTAAGCCAGCTGCAGCGGACGCAGCGCAACCATGGCCTGAATGGTGGAGCAGTTGGGGTTGGCGATAATGCCGTTGTGCCATTTAATATCCTCCGGGTTTACCTCGGGCACAACCAGCGGCACCTTCGGATCCATACGGAACGCGCTGGAATTATCAATGACAACAACACCGTGAGCGGCTGCGATGGGCGAATATTTTTCGCTGGTGCTGCCGCCTGCGGAAAAGAGTGCAATGTCAATATCGCGGTCAAACGAATGCTCGTTTAACTCCTCCACAACATAGTCCTTCCCCATGAATTTCAGTGTTTTTCCGGCCGAACGGGCTGAAGCAAACAAATAATAATTTTCTGCGGGCAGATTCATTTCTTCCAATACCTTTAAAAATGTTCTGCCGACCATACCGGTGGCGCCGACCACCGCAATGTTGTATTTTTTCATGTCCTTCTCCATTCTGCCGCACATTGCTTTTGTGCAGCTTTGTTATAATATACATCGCCGGGCAGGTAGTACAAAAAAGCCAAACCTCCGATGGGGAGAGTTTGGCTTTAGCATACAGAATAACATGCCGTAAAGCGATGATAGCTCCCCATCCGACCGTGACGGATGACAGTGACACGGCTGTTAACCGCGTCCCCAGGCACATACGGGCGGAAACGCACGGCCTTCGGCGTTTTTTCCTTTTACTGCGGCTTTGGCGAACCTCCGCGTTCTGTTCCGCAGCGACTGATAAAAAACGCGCCTCTATCTACTACTATAATATTATCATGTTTTCCTTAAGTTGTCAACGTTTTTTGAAAAAAATTTATTTTTTGACATCCAAAGCTGCCGCGGCCGCATCACAGTGCCGATTCTGCAATTTTTGCAAAAAATTCATAAAAGGGATTGACAGGGGAAAACTAATATGGTATACTATGTAAGAATGAGTAAGCGGAAACGGTTGTTTTCCACCATCAGGCAACGCCTAAATGGTCAATATGCTTTTTTGAAGTGTATTTGCGGATAGGTTTGCCTATCCGCTTTTTTTCTTCCGGGATGTCCTTTTATTATAAGGAATCAGCCCCGAAAAACGTAACGGAGGTGCTTTGAACATTAGTAAGCAGGAAATGAGGATTAATGAGGAAATCAGAGTCAGTCAGGTTCGTGTTGTCGGATCGGACGGGGAACAGCTCGGCATTATGCAAACCTCGGCCGCGCTGGATCTTGCATACCACAAAAATTTGGATTTGGTTTTAATTGCGCCGAAGGCAGAGCCGCCGGTTTGTAAGGTTATGGACTACGGCAAGTATAAATTTGAGCTGGCCAAGCGCGATAAAGAAGCACGCAAAAACCAAAAGACCGTCAGCATTAAAGAGCTGCGTATTTCGCCCTCAATTGACGATCATGACTTTGAAACAAAAATTAATCACGCTAAAAAGTTTTTGCAGGACGGAGACAAGGTTAAGGTTTCCATTCGGTTCCGCGGCAGAGAAATTCACCACTCTGCACTGGGCGCTAAAAACTTAGAGCGCTTCCGCGATACGCTCTCGGAATACGGCACGTCGGATAAGCCGCCGAAGCTGGAGGGCAGAAGCATGAGCCTGATTATCTCTCCCATTATCAAAAAGGACTGATAACGGCCAATAGCCGCACCCTTTGCCGCGCGGCGCACAATTGATTCAGTTTGTACATTCATTAATATTTATCTAGTAAGTGGAAGGAGTACCAAATTATGCCTAAGATTAAAACACACCGGGCTTCAGCAAAACGTTTTAAGGTGACTAAAAACGGTAAAATTAAAATGAAACATGCTTTTAAAAGCCACATTTTAACAAAGAAATCCACAAAGAGAAAGCGTCTGTTAAGAAAGGGCGCCTATGCTTGTGACGCAAACGCTAAGGTAATCAAAAAGCTGATTCCTTACAAATAAGCTACGAACGATTTGAGAAATTTCAGGAGGTATAAAAAATGGCAAGAGTAAAAGGCGCTTTAAATACACGCAAAAGACATAAACGGGTTCTTAAGCTGGCTAAGGGCTACAGAGGCGGCAAAAGCAAGCTGTTCAGAACAGCCAAGCAGGCCGTTATGAAGTCCCTTTCTTATGCATATGTCGGCAGAAAGCAGAAGAAGCGGAACTTCCGCCGTTTGTGGATCGCCAGAATCAGCGCACAGGCCAAAATGAACGGTATGAACTATTCTACCTTTATGAACGGCTTAAAGAAGGCAGGCATTGAAATGAACAGAAAAATGCTGGCCGAAATCGCTGTAAGCGATAAAGAAGCGTTTGCCGCTTTGGTTGAAAAAGCAAAGGCAAGCCGCTAAACCACACGACAACATACGAGATAAAAGTGGGATTTTGCCGAATGCAAAGTCCTCTTTTTGTATATGGGGACAGATAGCGTGATACGGAGATAAATAGTGTGTGAAAATTTTAACATAAGGAGGCAGCCATGAATCAGGATTTACAGATAGCGTCGCAAGAAACAAAATTAATTTTTGTACGACACGGCGAAGCGGTCGGTAACGTGACGAAGGTTTTCCACGGCTTTACCGATTCCGAGCTGACCGAAAACGGCAGGGCGCAGGCCGAACGCGCGGCTCTGCGCCTGCAAAACGAACCGATAGACCGCATTTTTTCAAGCGACTTAAAGCGTGCCTGCGAAACCGCACAAGCCGTGGCAAAGCCGCACGGGCTGGAGGTTATTGTTGATCCGCGCCTGCGTGAGATTAACGGTGGCCTGTGGGAAAACATACCGTTTGATGAACTGCCGAAAAAATACCCCGAAAGCTTTCGGCTTTGGAGCGACCATCCCTATGCGGTGCAAATGCCCGAAGGGGAAAGCATGGCGGCGTTTTACACACGCATTACGGAGGCTGTGCGCGATATAACGCAGCGCTGCGAGGGCGAAACCGTCTGCATTGTTACGCACGGCACGGCCATCCGCCTGCTTTCTTGCTTTAGCCAGGGCAAATCGCCCGAAGAGATTAACGACGTAATTTGGTGCGACAACGCTGCCGTCACGGTTATCACGCACGATGCGGACGGGTTTCATCTGCGTGTTGACGGCGATAATTCGCATCTTGCGGATATTTCGACCCTGGAAAAGCAAGATTGGTGGAGAAAAAAATAACATTGTGGGGAATGTAAAAAAAGTCCGGACCGCAAAAAGGCATCGTAAGTCATAAATCGGATAATATAAAATGCATTGGAATAGAATAATTATGTCGAAAAGCCTCATTTCATTCGGTTTTTCATATATTGAAGCCTTTTTGCTACGAACAAACTTCACCTTTCTCGACGACGTTGGAACAAGCGTAACACCATTCACCATACATTAAAAATGCATGGCTCATTCATTACGCTGTTCCGCCTTTTTCCCAAAAGCCGAGGACTTTTGGGAACCCTGGGGGTGTACGTCTTCGGGTACCCCCAAACG
>UQYH01000132.1 GCA_900545185.1 uncultured Eubacteriales bacterium
TTTTTTTTTCAAGCAGAAGACGGCATACGAGATACATCGGTGACTGGAGTTCAGACGTGTGCTCTTCCGATCTCCAGCGGACTGTTCAGCTTATAAAATACCAGTTCCACACCGGCCGTAACAGATTGAATCAGCGTATCCGTTACAAACGAAACACCCATGCCGGCTTTAGACATGTTATAGGCCGTCATCAGCTGATCCGGCCGCATCACGCGCTGCGGCTTAAACCCATACTCATTGAAAAAAGCCTGACTGCGAAACTGCATATCATTCCCCTGCTTTAAAAGCACAAAGCACTCATTTTGCAAGGCCGCCAAGTCAATGGCGCAAACCTCCGGCTGCAAATGCTTGTTGTTGCGAATATCCACCGCCGAAAGGCTTAAATGACGAAACTTTTGGTTGACCGGCAAGTGACTGGGCACCGCAACCAAAATATGCTCGCGAAAAAGCGGATATGCCGTATACAGGCGTTCGTCAAAATCATAATCCACCAGCAGTTCTATTTCTTCTGAAAGCAAAAGCTCCTGCAAATTGGTGGAATTGGATTCCTTCAGCCCAATGTGAATATTCGGATACTTTTTGGAAAAGAGCATAATAATTTTCGGTAATATAAAGGAAGAAATAAAATTAGCGCCGCTCACCGTAACGCTTCCCGTGTTCAATGATGTGACATCCACAATGTAGTTTTCAAAATTACGCTTAATTTTGTCAATATCTTCAATGGCTTTAATATAGGCCTCCCCTGCCTCCGTCAGCTTAAGCGGCGTCGATTGTCTGTCGAACAGCTTAACACCCAAATCCGCTTCCAGCTTTTTCACTGTTGCGCTCAAGGCAGGCTGCGATACAAACAGATTTTTGGCCGCTGCGGTAAAACTTTTTTCCTTGTATATTTCGTAAATATAATCCGTATGCTTAAACATGTGCGCCGCCCCTATATATTTTTTGTTATACATTTCGCTTTACAATAAATTTTATCATATTATCATGAACATAGCAAGACAAAAATCGTTTATTTTTTATGAATCTTTTTTACAGCTTACATGTTGTAAAAACACAAATTAAATGGTATAATAAACACAGAAAAAAAAGGCAAGCCGATTCGGCGGCTTGCATGGTTGGTGTAATAACGCATAAAATATTTTCGGGGAGGTTTATCATTTGAAGCGACAAAGCGGTGTTTTAATGCATATCAGTTCTTTATTCGGCGATTATTCCATCGGCGGCTTTTCAATGCACGCCCGATATTTTATAGACTTTTTGGCCGATTGCGGCTTTACCTGGTGGCAGGTACTGCCCTTTTCCCTGGTTGATGAATGTAATTCTCCCTATAAATCCTATTCGGCTTTTGCAGGCAACCCCTATTTTATTGATTTGGAGACGCTGCACAGCAAGGGCCTGTTGACACAAGAGGAGCTTGATGCCTGTCGTCAGCAAACACCCTACAGCTGTGAATATGTACGTCTTTACCATACCCGATACCAAACCCTGCGCCAGGCAGCAGACCGCATCCGTAAGCAGCACAACGGCAGCTTGTGCGATGAAATTGAAGCCTTTATTGCCAAGAACCGCTATTTGGAGCAATTTTGCCGTTTTATGGCTTTAAAAGAGGCAAACAACCAGCGTGCCTGGATTGACTGGGATTGCGATACGATAGATGAAGGCACCCTGTTTATGTGGAAATTTATTCAATATGAATTTTTCGCCCAGTGGCACGATATAAAAGCATACGCAGGCAGCCGCGGTATTCAAATTATGGGTGATTTACCGTTTTACGTTGCCTATGACAGCGCCGATGTTTGGGGCAATAAAGATTTGTTTCAGCTGGATGCCTCCGGCCATCCTACGCAGGTGGCCGGCGTTCCGCCGGATTATTTTTCAGCAGACGGGCAGCTTTGGGGCAATCCGCTGTACGATTGGGCAGCCATGGAGGCAGACGGTTTCTCGTGGTGGCGTGACCGTTTGGCGCATATGCTGACCCTGTTTGACGGCGTACGGATTGACCATTTCCGCGCCATTGAATCCTATTGGAGCATACCGGCCGATGCCAAAACCGCGCGTGAAGGCTCTTGGGTGAAAGGCCCCGGCATGAAATTAATTGACGTAATACAAAAAGCAGCAGGCGATAAGCTGATTGTTGCCGAGGATTTGGGCGATATTACCGACGAAGTGCGGCAGCTGGTAACAAAAAGCGGTTTCCCCGGCATGCGTGTTTTCCAGTTTGGCTTTTTGGGCGATTATGACACGCCGCACGCACCGCATAATTACGAAAACAATTGCGTGGCTTACACCGGCACGCATGATAACAATACGCTTTTAGGCTATGTTTGGGAGCTGAGCGAACAAAACAGACGCGAAATGCTGGACTATTGCGGTTACGAAAGCCCGGATTGGAATCACGGTTACGACTCTATTTTGCAAACCATGTTCCGCAGCAACGCCGGTCTTGTAATTTTGCCGATTCAGGACTTGCTCGGCTACGGTTCGGACACGCGCTTAAACATTCCCGGTAAAGCAGACGGCAATTGGCAGTTCCGCCTGACAAAGGAGCAATTAGACGCTATCAGCAAGACAAAATTTCGTCATTGGAACCATATCTATCGGCGATAATTAGGAGGCAATATGAACGCAAGACAATTGGTATACGACACTTTTATAGCACCATTTTATCAAAAAGACCGCTGCTGTGTAGGTGTAGAGCTGGAGTTTCCGCTGCTTGCCACGGGTGATGAGCCTGTATCCGAAGACATCGGACTATTACTGCTTGCCTATTTGCAAAAGCATGGCTTTTCGGTTGCCGAAACAGATATTTACGGTCGCGGCGTGTTTATAACAAATGCGGACGGTGACTGTCTCTCCTTTGATAACGCTTATCAAAACTTTGAATTTGCCATGACGAAGGATGAAGACTTAACCGCCGTTGCCGCACGGTTTTATACGCTTTATGATTTGGTGCAAGACTATTTGCAAAAAATCGGTTATACATTGGCAGGTCTGGGGACAAATCCGCATCGGCCGCTCACAACTTCTCGTCCCGTTGCCTACCCTATTTACATGACGCTGCGCCGATTTTTAAGCAATTTTTCGGGCGGTTTTTACCACACGGTGACCGATTTTCCTGCTTGGCTTTCATCGGTGCAAACACATTTGGATGTATCGGCCGACCGTTTGCCGCAGGCTTACACCGTGTATGCTGCGCTGGATTTTGTGCGTGCTCTGCTTTTTTCCAACGCGCTGCCGTTTTCCAACCTGAACGGCTTTTCCAAAACCATCTGTTTTCGTGACTATTTATGGGAACACAGTGGCTTTGGCTCGCTGGCCGATAATACAGGCCCCGTCTGCGGCACATTTCAAACAACAGATGACCTCATAAACATGTTTATGAAAAAATCCATTTTCCTGTCCGTTTCGGCAAAGGGAGACTATCAGATCATCCCTGCCGCGCCGCTGGAGGAATACTGCAATACCATCGGCACATCGGCCGCACTCAACGGATACCTGTCCTTTAAAAATGTTGAAATAACGCGCCGCGGTACGCTGGAGGTACGCAGCGACTGTGCACAGCCGGTTGCGGAGGCTTTCGCACCGTCTGCCTTTAACTTGGGTATTTTGCAAAATCTTGACGTTGCCGCACAAAGGCTGGATGCCTTTTTTGCATGGCTGCCGCCGGAGCTTGCCGACACACCCGATCGCAACGCACAGCTGCGCCACCGTGCCATTTACGGCGAGGGGTTACCTGTTCGAGACGATGTGCTGCGCACCTTCCTTTTGGACTTGGTACGGCTGGCAGAACGTGGCCTTGTGCAGCGCGGTTTGGGTGAAGAAGCACTGTTAAAGCCGCTGTTTGCACGTGCCGAAACGCTTTCCTGCCCTGCACTCGTCACGCGTCGCCGCCTGCAATCGGGCGAATCGTGGGCAGACCTCATTTGCGACTACGCAAACCCACATTACAGCTTAGGAGATGATTTACATTGATACTTGTTGTTGATATCGGCAATACACATATTGTAATCGGCGGTTATGAAGGAGAGCACCTTTCGTTTGTATCCCGTATTTCCACAAATGCGCGCAAAACCGTGGACGAATACGCTTCGAAGCTGCAATCCGTTTTAATGATCCACGGTGCCAGGGAGGAAACGATTGAAGGCGCGATCATTTCTTCGGTTGTGCCGCCTTTAACCGGCATCATTAAGCGCGCTATTTCTATGGTTTATAACGTTTCGCCCCTTGTGGTTGACCCCGGCATTAAAACAGGTTTAAACTTAAGGGTGGACAATCCCGCAACTGTAGGGGCAGATTTAATTTGCGCTTGTGTGGGTGCCAAGGCGCACTACCCTTGTCCGCTTGTTGTGATTGATATGGGTACCGCCACCAAGCTGATGATTTTGGACGAAACCGGCACTTTCATCGGTGTTACCATTGCCCCCGGCGTGGAAATTTCACTGAAAGCGCTTGCCAGCGACACGGCACAACTGCCGCAGATTGATTTAACTGCGCCGCCCGTTTTGCTGGGTAAAAACACTGCCGAATGTATGCGCTCCGGCGTTGTGTTCGGCAACGCGTGTATGATTGACGGCATGCTGGCGCGCATGGAAGAAGAATTGAAAACACCTCTGACCAAAATCGCGACCGGCGGCCTATCCGGCATTATCATTCCGCACTGCAAGCAAGCCATCCACATGGATCCCAATATTATTTTGGAAGGCCTGCGCCTGTTATACGAAAAAAACACCAAAGCCGATTGCCGAAAAACCATATAACAGACCATACCCAAGGCGCTTTCGTCTTGTTCGGCATACTTAAAAAACAAACTCGTTCATACGCCGTCATACAAGATGGCTGTGCTATAAAAATACATGCGTTGCATTGCCGCACAGGCAAGCGACAGCAAGGAGGATTTTTTATGAACAACCAAAACAAACCAAGAGCAACAACGTCAACCCAAACACTGGTGATGTATGCACTGCTCACGGCCATCGTCATTGTTTTGCAATTGATGGGGTCTTTCATTCGCTTCGGTCCGTTTTCCATTTCACTGGTATTGGTGCCGATTGTCATCGGTGCGGCTTTATGCGGCAAAGCGGCCGGCGCATGGCTGGGCTTTGTGTTCAGCGCGGTTGTACTGTTTACTGATTGTGCCGCGTTTTACGCCGTTAACATTCCCGGTACGGTTATAACGGTGCTGGTAAAGGGCATTGCGGCCGGTTTTTGCGCGGCGCTTGTATACGGCCTGCTGCAAAAACGGAATAAAACGCCTGCCGTTATCGCGGCTGCGGCCGTTTGCCCCATTGTCAATACAGGACTTTTTTTAATCGGCTGCCGTTTGTTTTTTATGGATCTGTTAAACACCTGGGCAGCTTCCTTGGGCTTTGCCACACTGGGGGATTATGTCATTTTCAGCCTAATCGGCGGTAACTTCATTTTCGAACTTGTCATTAATTTAGTTTTAAGCCCGGTGATTGTTCGCTTGGTACAGTACAGAACGGGTAAAAAGGCCGTATAACATCTTGATGTTTCGACATACAGCAACCTGCTTCTTGCCATACTGCGATGAAAAGCATGAATCAGACTGTCGAAAAACTATATTATAACTCAAACAGGGGAGTTGTCAGAGGGGTATCCCCCTCTGACTTAAAAATGCGGTTTGCGGGCGTGTACCGCTAAACCGCTCCTATCAAGGGCTGGCGCGGTGAGCGCCGCGCGAGCCTAGGCATTAGGGAGTCAAACGCCATATGGTTTAAGGCGGCAAATTTTCCGAAATACTGCGTTAAAAA
>UQYH01000133.1 GCA_900545185.1 uncultured Eubacteriales bacterium
GGCTTTTATATTGCCGTTATTCTTATTTTAGCCGTTATTACATTTTTTTCAAATGTGTATTTGGCCGCCGCCGAGCTGGTTTTGGCTATTGCTTTGGGTGTTGTTGCATATATTTATAAATGCCGTTCGGAAAAAAAGATTTCCAATATGTTTGAAAATATGACGCTGCATATCGGTTCGGCCACGCGCAACGCGCTGATGCAGTTTCCGCTGCCGACGCTGATTATTGAAAAAGACGGCAAAATAAAATAACGATTTGTTCAGAAGTGTTTTCGGTGAACATCATTTATATGATAAAAGCGTAGCAGAGCTGTTTCCGGAGCTTTCGCCCGAAGGCTTTGCCAAAGAACCGGCCGTGTCGGTCATGACAACGATTCATGTAGGGGAGCGTACGTTCCGCGTTTTCGGCAGCGAACCGCAATCGGACGAAAAAAGCAACATTATCGTTTTGTATTTTGATGAAATTACGGAATATGCGGCTTATCGGCAAAAATATTTGGATGAAAAAACATTTGAATGTTTAATTTTTGTGGATAACTATGATGAATTGATGGAATCGGTTAAAACCAGCGGCATGCCTCAATTGCAGGCACAGCTTTATAAAGAGATTAACGACTGGACAAATGCAAGCGGCGGTGTTTTGGTTAAATACGAAAAGGATAAATACAGTATTATCTTTGAGCAGAAATATCTGGAAGGCTTTATTAAAAACAAGTTTGAAATTCTTTCCAAAATTCGTGGAATTTCGGAAGGAAATACCATTCCGGCCAGCATCAGCATCGGCATTGGTGCAGGGGGACGGGATGTGGCGGAAAATGATGAATTTGCCAAAGCAGCCATTAACATGGCGTTGGGTCGCGGCGGCGATCAGGCCGTCATCCGTGACGAAGAACAGTTCCGCTTTTACGGCGGTAACACCAAGGAATATGAAAAGAGTACACGTGTCAAGGCGCGTGTTGTCAGCTATGCTTTAACGGGTCTGATTAAAAATGTCGATAATGTCATTGTGATGAGCCACAAGGATGCCGATGCCGATTCGCTCGGTGCGGCCTTTGGCGTGTATCGTATGTGCCGCATGCAGGATACGCCTGTGCATATTTTGCTGGAAAGCTATGACCAAACCGTTAAAAATATGCTGGATCGGCTGGAAAATGTAGAAGAATATGCCGGTTTGTTTTTAAATGCACAGCAAGCGGCTTCGCGTCTTTCGGCATCGACCTTGATTGTTGTTGTGGATACGCATAAGCCCAGCATGCTGGAGGCCCCGGCACTTTTAAAAAAGGCCGGACAAATTGTGGTGATTGACCACCATCGCCGCGGTGCGGAATTTATTGAAAACACGGCTTTAATTTATCACGAGCCGTATGCTTCATCAACCTGTGAAATGATGACGGAAATTCTGCAATATGCAACCGGCAAAATGTCCCTGACAAAGTTGGAGGCCGAAAGCCTTTATGCCGGGATTGTGATTGACACCAAAAGCTTTACCTTTAAAACAGGTGTCAGAACCTTTGAAGCCGCCTCCTTTTTGCGCAAGCAAGGGGTAGACACGGTGACGATTAAAACCCTGTTCCAGCAGGATTTAAGCTCGTACATCAAGCGCGCATCCATTATCAGCAATGCCGAAATTATTCGCGAGCATATAGCGCTCAGCTCATACAACGTGATTGATAAAAACATCCATATTGTCATTGCACAGGCCGCGGATGAACTGTTAAACATCAAAGGTATTACGGCATCGTTCGTGCTGTGCCGCACAGAGGAGGGCGTGAACATCAGCGGCCGATCCTTGGGTGGCATTAATGTGCAGGTTATTTTGGAAAAGCTGGGCGGCGGCGGTCATTTAACCATTGCCGGTGCACAGCTGCCGGGCATTACGGTCGCCGAAGCAAGGGAACGCTTATGCAAGGCAGTGGATGATTATTACTTAGATACAGTCAACTAAATTCAGATGTTATTATACCAACTAAGGAGTGTTGAACATGAAGGTTATTTTAACGGCAGATGTGAAGGGTCACGGCAAAAAGGGCGATATGGTGAATGCCTCTGACGGATACGCACGGAATTACCTGCTGCCGAAGGGACTGGCCATTGTGGCAGATAAAAGTGCCATCGGCGAGATGGAAAGCCGTAAAAGCTCGGCTGCCTTTCATAAAGAGCAAGAGCGTCAGCGGGCAATGCAGCTGGCAGAACAGTTAAAAACTGCCGTTGTGGAATTTACAGCCAAGGCCGGCGAAAACGGAAAGCTTTTCGGTTCTATCACGGCTAAGGATGTTGCGGAGCAGCTGAAAATGCAATGCCATGTTGTTGTGGACAAAAAGAAAATCCAGCTTCCCGACGGTATTAAGGTCTTGGGAGACACGCATGTTACCGTTAAAGTATATCCCGAAATTTCGGCCGAGATTAAGGTTCGCGTGAAGGCGCAGAATTAGTATAAGGCAATTTAGGAGGATTCGGTGATGGAAAACGGCGTACCAAAGGTTATGCCCCACAATAAAGAGGCAGAGCAATCCATTTTAGGCGCCATGCTGATAGATGCCGATTGCGTAACCCTTGTGTTTGGGGAAATGCCGGGGAACGATTTTTATATTGAAGCAAACCGATTGATATTCGATGTAATGCAGTCGCTTTATAACCGCAGCATGCCCATTGATTTGGTGACGGTTTCGGAAGAACTGACGCTTGGTGAAAAGCTTGCGGCGGTCGGCGGCGTTGAGTATTTGGCATATCTTGCCTCAACACTGCCGACAACAGCCAACGTGCGGCATTATATCGAAATTGTGCAGGAAACCGCGCTGCGGCGCAGGCTGATTCATGCCGGTGAAGAAATTATGGATTTGGCTTATGCGCCCGGTGCACAGAAAAATGTGACGGATGAAGCCGGCCGCTTGATTTTTGATGTGCTGGAAAATCAGAACCAGCGCGGCATTGTACATATTAAGGATGTTTTGCCGCAGGTGAACGATTCGCTGGCGGAAATATATCAAAATCAGGGTAAAATTTCGGGTGTGCCGACCGGTATTGGCGAGCTGGATAAAACCCTGTTCGGTTTGCAAAAATCTGACCTTATTCTGATTGCGGCGCGTCCTGCCATGGGTAAAACAAGCTTTGCGTTAAATCTTGCCACCCATGCGGCGGTGCATGCCAATGTACCGATTGTTATTTTCAGCTTGGAAATGTCAAGCGTACAGCTAGTATCGCGTATTATCGCATCGGAAATGCTGATTGACAGTAATCATCTCCGCACCGGCGAACTGACGGACGATGACTGGGAAAAGGTTGCCGCATCGCTTTCAAAGCTGGGGCAGGCGCCGATATACATTAACGATTCAACCAATGTCACCATTAGTGATATTCGCGCCAAATGTCAGCGTTTAAAGCTTGAAAAAGGGCTGGGGTTGATTGTGATTGACTACCTGCAATTGATGCAGGGCGGCAGAACCGAAAGCCGTCAGCAGGAAATTGCGGATATTTCACGTTCACTGAAAACCTTGGCCATTGAACTGAATGTTCCGATTGTGGCATTGTCGCAGCTTTCGCGTGCGCCGGAGCAGCGTGCCGACCATCGGCCGATGCTGAGTGACTTGCGTGAATCCGGTGCCATTGAGCAGGATGCCGACATTGTTATGTTTTTGTATCGGGATGATGTATATAACCCGGATACAGAGAAAAAAAACGTGGCCGAATGTATTATTGCCAAGCACAGAAACGGTTCGACGGGTACGGTGGAAATGTTCTGGGCAGGGCAATATACACGCTTTATGAATTTGGATAAAAACCATGAATAATTTACTGCAAACCGTTCAATTAACCATTGAGACACAAAAGCTTTTGCAGCCGGGGGAAGGTGTGCTTGTCGGCCTTTCCGGCGGTGCCGATTCGGTTTGCCTGCTTTCGGCGCTTTTGCAGCTGCGTGACAGATATTCCGTTACCGTATATGCCGCACACCTGCACCACGGATTGCGCGGCAGCGAAGCCGATGCGGATGAAGCTTTTGTGCGGAATTTGTGCAAAGAAAAAGATGTACCGCTTTTTGTCCGTCATGCCGATATACGGACTGAAGCGCAAAAAGCGAAAATTGGGCTGGAGGAAGCAGGGCGAAAGGCGCGGTACTTGTTTTTTGAGGAAATCCGAACGGTATACGGCCTGCAAAAAATTGCAACGGCACATCATGCGGATGATAATATCGAAACCGTTCTGATGCGTTTTTTGCGCGGCACAGGTCCGCTGGGACTGGGCGGTATTCCGTATCAAAACGAGGTAGTAATCCGTCCGCTTTTGGATGTAAGCCGTGCCGATATTGAGGGCTATCTGCAAGAACAAAGGCTGACATATCGGACGGACAGCACAAATTTTGAAACGGAATTTACCAGAAATCGGATTCGTCATCGGCTGATCCCGATGCTTGAGCAGGACTATAACCCGAATTTTCGCCATACTCTAAAAAAACAAATTCAATTGTATGCAGCAGCCGCATCGTTTTTACATGATGAAACCGAGCGACATGTGCAGGAGTTGGCGCAAAAAACAAATCACGGGTATTGTTTGGATTGCAAACGTCTGCTGGCGCAGCCGGAATATATCATCAATTCGGTTTTGCACCGGCTCATCACGTCTCTTGCAGCCGAAGCGTGCGGCATGACGGCAGTAGATTCGGCGAAAGCCGTACTGCAAAGCGGACACGGCAGCGCAGACCTTTCTAAGCAGCTTGTGGCAACTGCCTGTTACGGTTCGCTTTATATTCGCAAAAAAACCGAAAACAAGCCGTTTGCCTATCCGATTCTGCCGCAGGGAAGCTTTACCATTCCCGAAACAGGCCAAAGACTGACATTTACGCATGTTGCAGCCGTGCCGGCGCATCCGGCGGCGGACTGTGCATATATAAAGCCCGACATGCTTCGCGGTAAAACGGTATACGTCCGCTCGCGTAAAGAGGGCGATGTGTTTTATCCGACAGGCATGAAGGGCAAAAAAACGATAAAAAAATTTTTTACAGATGCAAAAATACCGCAGTTTATGCGTGATACAATACCGCTTTTAACGGTCGGGGATACAGAGATTATCTGGATTGCCGGGCAGCGTGTAGATCGTCGCTTTGCGGCAGAGGAGGGCGCTGCGGCGCTTTGTGTTAAATTTTACGAGGGGGATACAAATGAATCAGTTGGAAAATGATGTGGAACGCGTTTTGATTTCTAAGGAGGAAATCGCCGCAAAGGTACAGGAAATGGCACAGGAGATGGGCAACTTTTATCAGGGCGAGGAGGTCATTTTGGTTTGTATTTTAAAGGGGAGCATTACCTTTTTCAGTGACCTGGCGCGTGCGGTGCCTTTTCCCGTTGTGTATGACTTCATGTGTGTTTCAAGCTATGGCAGCGGTACGGTATCAGGCGGCAGTGTTCGCATTTTAAAGGATTTAACCGTTGATATTACAGGGAAAAATGTTTTGGTGGTAGAGGATATTTTGGATACGGGCAACACCTTGAGTGCACTTTTGGTGCAGCTGCAGGCGCGCCGTCCGGCCTCTTTAAAGCTGTGCTGTCTATTGGATAAGCCGGACAGACGCACAAAGCCCGTGAAGGCGGATTTTGTAGGCTTTAAAATTCCCGATGAGTTTGTCATCGGCTATGGCCTGGATTATGACGAAAGATACCGTCAGCTGCCGTATGTGGGCGTATTAAAACACAGCGTCTACGAAAAATAAGAGCCTTTTACGGCCGAAATGCATTAAA
>UQYH01000134.1 GCA_900545185.1 uncultured Eubacteriales bacterium
GGGCGGCCGGCGAAGAGCTTGGTCTTCTTGAGCATGAGGCCCGAGGCGAACATAATTTTTAAACAGGCTTTGGATACGTTTCAGGAGGTTGTTTTAGAAAACACACCGATAGCGCCGACGGCCTATAATAATTATAAGGTAAAAAGAGGCCTGCGCAACAGCGACGGCACGGGTGTTTTGGCCGGACTGACAAACATTGGTAACGTGCACGGCTACATTGTTTCGGAAGATGAAAGAGTGGCGGACGAAGGCCGCCTTTCGTATCGCGGTATTAACGTGGCCGATATTGTATCGGCCTGCGAAAAAGAAAAACGCTTTGGCTATGAAGAGGTTTGCTACTTAATTTTATTCGGCAAGCTGCCTACAAAAAAAGAACTGTCGGATTTTTGCGAGCTGATGGGCGCACTGCGTCCCGTGGCGTATGACTTCCGCGAGGATGTTATTATGCGCTGCCCCAGCCCCAATATTATGAATAAGCTGGCGCGTGCGGTGCTGACCAACTATTCGT
Organism: uncultured Eubacteriales bacterium; assembly: GCA_900545185.1. Taxonomy (GTDB): domain Bacteria; phylum Bacillota; class Clostridia; order UBA1381; family UBA9506; genus UMGS755. Next base: position 509 of record UQYH01000134.1, read on the forward strand.
ACGACCCGAATCCGGACGACATCAGTCTGCACAACTTAATCCGTCAGTCTATGCTGCTGGTTGCGCGTGTGCCAACCATGGTAGCATACAGCTATCAGGCCAAGCTGCATTATTATGACGGCAAAAGCCTATATATTCACAATCCGCAGCCGGAGCTTTCGACTGCCGAAAACTTTTTATATATGATTCGAAATGACAATCGGTTTACCCAAAAAGAAGCCGAAATTTTAGACTTGGCCTTTATTTTGCATGCCGAGCACGGCGGCGGTAACAACTCGGCGTTTACCACACGCGTTGTCTCGTCCTCCGGCAGTGATACCTACTCTGCCATCGCGGCGGCTATCGGGTCTTTAAAAGGCCCCCGTCACGGCGGCGCCAACGAAAAGGTTATGGGCATGATTGAAGATTTTAAGGCAAATATCGAAAATATTGAAGATGCCGACCAGGTTGCGGCCTATATTGAAAAAACATTAAATAAGGAAACATACGACCATTCCGGCTTGGTTTACGGCATGGGGCACGCCATTTATACGCTGTCCGATCCGCGCGCCGTAATGCTGAAGAAAAAGGCCGGCGAGCTGGCCGCTTTAACCGGCTATGAAAAAGAATTTAATCTGTACTGCACCATAGAAGAACTGACGCCGGAGATTTTTGCCCGTCTGCGCGGCCCCAAGCCCATGTGTGCCAATGTGGATTTGTATTCCGGCTTTGTATATAAAATGCTGAATATTCCGCCGGAGCTTTACACACCCATGTTCGCCATTGCCCGTATGGCAGGCTGGTGCGCACACCGTATGGAAGAGGTGCTCTACGGCGGACGCATTATCCGCCCGGCCTATAAAAGCGTTTGCAAAAGCAGACCGTATACGCCGATTGACGAACGGTAAAATTTTCGGTAATCGCGTCGGGGCAAGAATTTTCAAAACCTGTTGTTTAAATAATTTCTTGGCAGATCCGTAGGGAACGGCCTCTGTGCCGTTCCCTACGGTGATTATATTTACATTGCAAATACCAATGGTATTATTTTTACATCAATAACACATAAATTCACATCTGTCAAACATTTTACCCAATCTCTACCTTCACCTTATCCTTATATTGCGGTAAAATTTCCGCGCAAAGGCTTTGTATCGGCTCGTTTGCACAAACCGCAAACCGATACCACACAGCATCGCCCCGCATTTCATACGTGCAGCTGTAAGCAGGCTCGGCAAGGCGGCGGTCAATTTCATAGCTGTCGCACCAATCGCTTTCCGGGCGGCAGCAAGAGGCATGCATATCACCGATTGTGCGGCCGTATTCCATGGGCAGACGCTCGGTTTTGCCGCTTTGATAGGTAATAACATACGTACCCAAACGGTTTTCCTCCCGATTCACCTCATACCCATCCAAATACAGTTTTTGCGGCCAATCAAGATCGGCCGTATGCATAATTTCGGCACGATAAGGCGCACCGCTCAAACGGTAGCGATATAAAGAATCACCCACCAATTGCAGACAGGCCTCCATGTTATCCTCCTGCGGATTTTCGTGCCATAAAAGATAAGCCGCATAGGCCAAATCAAAATAAACGCCGTTGCGCTGCACGTGCAGTTCATCCACTCGGCTCCAGTTCGATATGCAAATCCCATCCATACCGTTTTGTATGCGCGGCACAATGTGATGCATCCGCCGCGGCTCGAAGTTGCCGAAGGCCGTAAAAAAGCCGCGCCGCTTAAAGTCCTTCTCCGTCTGTGCATCCATGCTCCAAAACCAGTGCAAAAGCTGCACATCCTTGGGGATTTTGTTAATGGCCGTATACAACGCCGGCACAATTTCCATCACCTCGTTTGTTTTGGGATGACGCACCGTTTGCCGCGCACCGCCCCAGGCATGACCCTTTTTGTCAATACAGTCAATCAGCTTATCTGCCCACATCATGGTCGTTACGCCGTGCCGATGCAAAAAGTCATGAATGGTGATAATATCGGCCGCATACAGTTCGGCCGGATCTTTTTCGCGGCAGGCCTCGCAAAGGCCGATAGAATACAATTCATCATGCCCGATGTTCAGTCTCTTCGGACGGAAAACCCGAAGCACCTCCTCCAGCAAATCAAACAAAAGCTTATATGTCTCCGGCCGGGAGGGGCAGTATGCATCGGGATAGATGTCCTCTTTTCGCTCGGCCAGCTCCGGATGTGCCGCCAGCAGATAGTCGCTGTGGCTCAGGCTCGGCATTTCGGGGATGACTTCCATACACCGTGCGCGGCAATACGACACCAAATCGGCCACTACATTCTGCGGCAGCACGTCACCGCCGCCGTTTTCGCAGTGGATTGAATTTTTTTCAAAGTATGTAGCCGTATCCCGAAACGGAAAATGTGGATTTTTGCCGCGGCCGTTAATATGGTCGGATGTTTCGCGGCTGTATCGCCGCCATGCCTCGTTAATCTCCGGATGTGATTTATATTCCATCGCGCCGCCTACCTCAAACATCACGGCATTAAAACCGTAGCATACGCACAGGTCAATCAGTTCCTTGCAGTAGGCAAGCTCACTTTGCGGCGGCAAATATAGCTTAATCATGCGAAAATCCACCAGCGGATAGGTATAAATCAGCCCTTCCCCCAGTGCGCCGTTGCGCAGCGCCAAACTGCAAACGCCCAAAATTAACGCCTGCTCCGTTTCGGCATATACGGTTACGGTATTGTTTTTTTCAAAAACGGCATACGCATCGCGGTGCGCGGCATACGAAATCCCGAAAGCCTTTTCTATTGTATCCTGCGGCATTGCGCCGATTACGCCGCAAACGGTTTGAATTGTGCCGCGGCCAAGCTTTTTACGCAAAACCTCTGCCGCAGCCGCCGGTATGTTTTGAAATGACGCATCCGCACAAATGGACAGCCCTTGATTTTTCATGGTTGAATATCGGTCTGTTAACATTGACAGTCACCATCCTGTTTTTTTGTGTTAATTGGCTCTGTTTTGCAGTAAAATTATCTTTAATTGGTTCTGTTTTGCGGAAACCTTGTTTGCGCCTGTTTGTTAAACCCTTATTTTTCGTTCCGCTTTTATTATGCATATTTTTCGGAACAACACATAGGTTGTTCCCTACAAATGTTGTATTTACATTGCAAATATCAATGGTTGTTTTGCTTATACCAACATCGCGTAGGGGAGGGGCTTTGCTCCTCCCGTTATATAAACATTTTTCTTTTGTTCGGGCGGAGTAGAACCCCGCCCCTACGAACATTTGCGTTAAAGACGAATTTTAAAATTATCAATGGGATTTCTCTAAAACCTGCTGGGTTTTGTGGAAACCTTGTTTGCGCCTGTTTGTATAAATTCTATTCTAATTTTCGGCAATTCCGTAGGGAACGGCACATAGGCCGCTCCCTACGTTTTTACCCAAAATTAAAATAAATGCTAAATGCAATTTTGTAAAATCTCCGCGCGAAACGAAAACAGTCTGTTATGCAGACCAAACGACCGCGCAGCGGCAAAGCCGCCCGCTTATTATAACAATTCCTTTACCAGGTTTTCCAGCTGCTGCTCACTTTCATCGTTTAAGGCCGATACAATCCGCACGGTGGTATCGGTAAACGTCAGATTTTTGCAGCCCTCCAGCATGCCCTTCATCACCTTGGCTGCCGTGGGCGCCCAAGACCCGTTTTCAATCAAGCCCACGGTTCTGTTTTGATAACCGCGCTCGGTTAAATGATGGATAAACTCACGCATAAAGGGGAAAATCTCCGCATTATAGGTTGTGGTTGCCAAAACCATTTTACCGTAACGGAAAGCATCCTCCACCGCTTCGGCCATGTCGCAGCGCGCCAAATCATTGACAACCACCTTGGGGCAGCCGCCCTTTTCAAGCAGCGTGGCCAGCTTCCCGACCGCCTTTTTGGTGTTGCCGTAAACAGAGGTGTACGCAATCAGCACCCCTTCGCTTTCCACGCCGTAGGATGACCAAATGTTATACAAGTTTACATAATACTCTAAATTCTCGGTCAGCACGGGGCCGTGCAGGGGGCAGATCATTTGAATATCCAGCACAGCGGCCTTTTTTAACAAATTCTGCACCTGTGCACCGTATTTACCCACAATACCGATATAATACCGCCGTGCCTCGCAAGCCCAGTCCTCATCCGCATCCAGCGCGCCGAATTTGCCGAATCCATCGGCCGAAAACAGCACCTTATCGCAGCTGTCATACGTGACCATAACCTCCGGCCAGTGCACCATGGGCGCAGCGACAAACGATAAGGTATGCCGCCCCAGCGCAAGCGTATCACCTTCTTTAATCACAATGCGCCGATCGGCAAAATCCATGCCGTAAAATTGCTGCATCATGGTAAAAGCCTTGGCGCTTGCCACAACCTTCGCATCGCCGTACGCCTCGCAAAACGCCAAAATCCCGGCCGAATGGTCAGGCTCCATGTGCTGCACCACCAAATAGCTCGGTTTGCGGCCATCCAGCGACTTTTGCAGATTTGAAAGCCATTCTGCCGTAAAACGCGCATCCACCGTGTCCATAACGCAAATTTCATCATCTAAAATCACATACGAATTATAGGCCATGCCGTTTTCCACAACATATTGCCCTTCAAACAAATCAATGTCATGATCATTCACGCCGATATAGCGAATATCCTTTGTAATTTCCATTCTGTTTCAGTCCTTTCCTGTCTGTCAAAATCATCCGTATTAGTCTGTTTCACATTGTACCACAAATATACATACCCGTCAATAAAATAAAAAAATTTAAACCGGTTTCCTGTTTTTTCTTCCTTTAACCAGTATTTCCCCGGAAGCAGCCCCGAAAATATTATCCTACCATCTTGACTCGTCTGACTTTCCAGGATTTTCTGTCGACTTTCATCGTACAGACCAAATATCACATTCTCCAACGGCTTTCCATCTGCGGAGGATTTCATAATCTGTATACTACATTTATGCAATTCATTTGTCACCCTGAAAACAGGATTACTGTATTTCAATCCGTCTTCTCCCAAAAACGATGCACTTTCACCCTCATCTGCCAGATTGATGATAACTGATTCCCCAGGGTAATTGTTCAGCCGTCTTCCATCAGCATCATCGACATACCCCTGTAGCAAATAGCCTTCTGCTGCCTTTGTTTCTCGAATTGCAATTGTTCCAAGAGGCAGTACCGCCTTCCCCATCCTATCC
>UQYH01000135.1 GCA_900545185.1 uncultured Eubacteriales bacterium
TTTTTTTGCTTTTCCTCTTTTTTTACGCTGCTGATGGTATAGACCGCGTTGCCGTTTGCATCCAAAATTTCGGTTTTGCAGTCACAATGAGGGTGCAAAGTACCGAAATTGACGCCCGGCTCGGCTTCGTCAATTGAAAAAATTTGGCCGTCCAGCGCGGTGCAGCCCTCGCAGGTGGTGCCGACCGCCACATAACGGTAGCGGTTAAAGCCGCAATCCTGATATTCCCATAATATCATAAACTGCTCCATTTGTCCAGCGCTGCTTTGCAAAAGCTGCCGCAGATTGCGCATTCGCCTGTCCAAAATTGTGTTTAAATACGCCGTTATTTGTTTTGGGTTGCGATTTTGCATAATCTGCAAATCCAGCTCGCGCAGCAGGGTGCGCTGCGTGTTTTGCATAGAGGCCTTCAAGTTTTTTTGAAAATAGGCCGTAAAGGTTTTGGCGCGTTCGCCGTAGCGCGACAGTTTTGTATAGGTTTGTGCGCTGAATGTGATGTCGGTGTAAAAGTCCTCAATTCGCCTTGTGATGCGCGTTGTTAAAACATCATACGGGCAAAGGAAGCGATTGCCGGCGGCAGCGGGATTGAGCAGCAGCGGCCTGTCGGCCGGAAGAATATCGCACTTTAGCTTCAACAGCTTATTTTTGGTATCTTCCGGGACAAAACTGCTGAAAATATAGGCAATATCACTGCCGATATTCACGCGCAGCTGCCGAGCCGCGTTGTCAAAGGTTTCTTGGTTCATGTAATCATCCTTTCTCTTTAAGGTTGCGAAATGCAACGCATAGACGCAAAAAAAGAGAGAGTCATGGTGTATGTTTACAGATAAATTCCCTATATACAGGAGCATAACACATATGAACCCAAATAACAAATCTTCATGCGTTGCATAACGCAACCATTATAGCGCGTTTTAGTCGCCTTGTCAAGCAAATTGCAAAATTGACGAGAGACTGCACAAAAATGATGATTGATTGAAGAATTTTGTTAATTTGGAAAATACGGTTGCGGAAATATCTGATTTATGATAGAATATCTGTAGCAAAGCGGCTTCTATTATGGCGGCTTTGGGGTTGCTTGAACCAACGGAAGGTAGTGGAACACATGACGAGCTTTATGAAGGGATTGCGTGACGGCGTGCCGATTGGCCTTGGGTATTTATCGGTCTCAATCGGTATCGGCATCGCGGCAGTTGCAGCCGGACTCAACGTTATAACATCGCTTTTAATTTCTATGACGAATTTGACATCGGCCGGTGAAGCGGCCGGTATTTCTGTCATTGCGGCCGGCGGCACGCTGATTGAAATGGCGCTGGTACAGCTGGTGATTAATCTGCGCTACTCGCTGATGGGGATTTCCCTTTCTCAAAAGCTGGATGCAAGCTTTTCCACGGGTCACCGTCTGTTTTTGGGCGCTTTTATAACAGATGAAATTTTTGCGGTGGCAGTCTCGCAAGAGAAGGTCAACGTACGCTATATGTATGGCTTGGTGCTGGTGCCGTACATCGGCTGGGCAGTCGGAACGGCAATCGGCGCTTCGGCCGGAACGGTACTTCCGGCCTCTGTTACAACGGCGCTGGGAATGGCGCTTTACGCCATGTTTGTGGCCATTTGTATTCCGGCCATGAAACGATCCCGCGGCGTTACGCTGACGGTGATTTTGGCAGCGGCGTTTAGCACTATGCTGCACGTGATTCCGCTTTTCTCCTGTATCAGTTACGGGTTTTCGGTCATTTTAGCCTCCGTCTTGGCGGCGGTTATTGCCTCCTATGTATCTTATAAAAAATCCATATAAGGCGTTTTGTGTTATTTTTTGTTTGTTTTTGCTAAAAAAACAAAAAACAGTCTTTTCTTTTTATATCCGTTATGTTACAATAGCAATGTTTGAAAAAAGCCGAAGCCCATTACCTTGTGATGCACTTTGGCGGACAGGAAGGGATTGCTGTTATTTTGAAAAAGCTTAAAGACTGGCTGATTATCTCATTGGGTACGCTGTGTGTTTCGGCAGGGGTATATTTCTTTAAATTCCCCAACCACTTTTCAACCGGCGGCGTCAGCGGTATTTCGGTTATTTTGGGCGGATTGTTCCCCAATGTTTCCTCCGGTACCTTTGTGCTGATTATCAACATGGCGCTGCTTTTAATCGGTTTTTTATTTTTGGGGCGCAGCTTTGGTATTAAAACGGCCTATTGCAGTATGCTGATGTCGCTCTCGGTTTACGCCTTGGAACGGCTTGTGCCGTTAGCAGAGCCGCTGACAACGCAGCCCTTTTTGGAACTGACGTATTCCGTTATCCTGCCGGCAGTGGGCAGTGCGGTTTTGTTTAACTGGGGTGCCAGCACGGGCGGAACGGATATTGTGGCCATGCTGCTGAAAAAATATTCGTCTCTTGACATCGGCAAGGCGCTTTTGGCAACCGATACCATTATTGTTCTCGGCTCTTTTGCAGTGTTTGGCGTACAGACCGGTTTGTTTTCTTTTTTGGGCCTTTTGGCAAAAGCACTGGTGGTGGATAACGTGATTGAAAGCTTAAACCAATCTAAGTATTTTACCATTATCACCTCCGAAGCGGAGGCCATTCAGAACTACATTAACCGTGACTTACACCGCGGTGCAACTGTTTGCGACTGCGTCGGATCGTATACACAGGATGAAAAGAAGATGATTTTAACGGCCATGAAGCACGCACAGGCGATTATGCTTAAAAATTATGTACATCGGGTGGATCCGCATGCCTTTATGGTGATTGCAAACACAAGTAATGTCATCGGCAAGGGATTTCGGGGTGTTATGTAAATAAAATCCGCCGATCCGCATCGGAAAGGCTTGACAATCGGGTTAAATCATTATATAATTTTCTTATATGGCAGTCTGTCATTTTTTAGCTCAATGCCTTTTTTGAGGCGGATGCGGTTATGATTTTGATTGGATGCGTCAGGCATATGGGCTAAGTGAAAGGAACGAAAGTGTATGAACTCGAACAGCGGTATTTTTATTATATTTTCTTTTGTTGTGGCATTAATTATTGCCTATGCGGCAACGCCGATGATGCAAAAGCTTTCCTTTAAAATCGGCGCGGTGGATGTTCCGAAGGATAACCGCCGTATGCACAAGGAGCCGAAGGCGCTTTTGGGCGGCCTTGCCATTTTTTACGGCTTTTTGGTCAGCGTTTTGTGCTTTGGTGATTTTAAGCTGCCCAACGGAGAATGGAATCTCGGTTTAATCGGTATTTTAATCGGCAGCATTATTATGGTGGTTTTGGGTATGTTTGATGATATCAAACCCCGTCCGGCGCTAATGAAGTTTTGTATTCAGCTTGTGGCGGCGGCCATTCCCGTTATGCTGGGGGTGCGCGTGTTTGCAATCACCAACCCGTTTACCGATATGCTGGTCACCCTGCCGAGCTGGCTTTCCATCGCCGGCAGTATTCTTTGGATTGCTGGCGTCACCAACGCCGTTAATTTAATTGACGGATTAGACGGTTTGGCGGCCGGTGTGTCATCCATTGCGGCGGTTGCGCTTTTGTCTATTTTGCTTTTAGAGCACAGCACTTCTATTACGCTTTTGGTGATGGCAGCGGCGCTGGCCGGCGCGTGCTTTGGCTTTTTACCGTATAACTTTAACCCGGCTAAATTGTTTATGGGTGATACGGGCGCAACGTTTTTGGGCTTTATTTTGGCCTGTATTTCCATACAGGGGCCGTTTAAAACCTATGTGGCCTTTACGGTGCCGCTTTTGGTGCTCGGTTTGCCGATTTTTGATACCTTGTTTGCCATTGTGCGGCGGCTGTTAAAAGGGCAGCCCATTATGGCGCCCGATCGCGGCCATTTACATCACCGATTAATTGACCGTGGCTTTTCTCACAGAACAACGGTTATTATTCTGTACGGTCTTTCTGCCATTTTGGCCATCAGTGCCATTGTTATGTTGCTGACGGATATTACACGTGCTTTAATACTGATTATTTCGGTTTTATTATTCGGTGTTTTTGCTTTTACTATGACGAGCCGCGTTGACCGCAGCAATGCAGCTGCCGAAAAATCGGCACAGACTGCCGAGCAGGACAAAGCGAAAACCGAGCAAAAACAAAATTAGGCTGCAATACGGAGGATATTATGCAAAAAATAAAAGTGATGACGGTGTTTGGCACGCGGCCGGAGGCCATTAAAATGGCGCCGCTTGTTAAAGAACTGGAGACAAGGGACGAAATTGAATCCATTGTTTGCGTAACGGCACAGCATCGCCAAATGCTGGATCAGGTGCTGGAACGGTTTGCCATTGTGCCGCAATATGATTTGAATATCATGCAGGAGCGTCAAACGCTTTCTTCTATCACATCCCGCGCACTGACGGGACTGGAAGGCGTTATGCGTGAGGCTGCGCCGGATATTGTGCTGGTGCACGGTGATACATCCACAACCTTTGCCGGGGCGCTGGCAGCCTTTTACTGCAAAATTCAGGTAGGCCATGTGGAAGCAGGCCTTAGAACCTATGATAAGTATTCTCCCTATCCGGAGGAAATGAACCGCAAGCTGACAACCGCGCTGACGGATTTATATTTTGCACCGACAAAAAATAATAAGGATAATCTTTTAAAAGAGCTGGTACCGTCCGACAAAATTTACATCACCGGCAACACGGTGATTGATGCGGTTCGGCACACCGTTCGTGGTGATTATCAATTTCAGACCGAAGCGCTGCGCGATATGGATTTTTCTGCCGGGCGCGTTATCTTGCTGACCGCACATCGCCGCGAAAACTTGGGCGAACCGTTGGAGCATATCCTGACGGCCGTTCGCCGTATAGCCGATGCGCATAAAGATGTGCGCGTGGTGTATCCCGTGCATTTAAACCCGGCCGTACGTGAGGTGGCCAATCGGATTTTGGGCGGCCATGACAGAATCTTTTTAATTGACCCGGTGGATGTGGAGGAGCTGCACAACTTAATGCATCGCTGCTATTTTGTTATGACGGATTCCGGCGGATTGCAGGAGGAAGCGCCGTCTTTGGGCAAGCCGGTGTTGGTGCTGCGCAGCGAAACCGAGCGGCCGGAGGCCGTGTATGCCGGCACGGTTAAAATTGCCGGTACGGAGGAAGAAACGGTGTACCGATTGGCAGAAGAGCTTTTGACCGATGAAACGGTTTATAAGGCCATGAGCCGTGCCGTTAACCCGTACGGGGACGGCAATGCCTCAAAACGCATTACAGACGCTATTTTATACGCCTTTGGCAAACGGAAAGAAAAGCCGGAGGAATGGAACGGATAACATATACAAAGCAAGACGATTCAGGGAACCATAGCAAAATAATTTCATTTTGCTATGGTTCCCTTATATTTTATCAATTAATATAACAAGCTTTAAAAGCCCTGTATAATTTGGTCAAAACTGCCTTTTTGTCCAAAAATTGGTCACGGCTGTTGTTTTGACCGTTGCAGTTTTGCGCAAAAACAGATATAGTAAGATATAAGCATAGATTGATAAAAAAACGACAATCAATGGGATGTAGGAATAAAATGTTTAAAACTTATTCATATTATTGTCACATTTAGGGTATACAATAATGTAAAACACATTCCGGAAAACGGAAGGTCAGGAGGTCTGTTATGTCGCTTGAAATGGTTCAAACAATTAAAAAAGCAGAGGAGGCGGCCGAACAAGCCGAACGG
>UQYH01000136.1 GCA_900545185.1 uncultured Eubacteriales bacterium
AGGTTTTTTTATGAAAAAAACAGCTGCATTTTTACTGATTGTTATGCTGATGACACAGCTGATGCCCATGCTTTCGGGTTTTGCCGAAACGGGCGAAGCCGAAACTTCCTCCCAAGTGGTTGAAAGTGTGCAAACCCCTGCCCCAACCGACGAAGCAGAGGAAACAGCGGCGCCCGAAGCACCGACAGAAAGCGCACCGCCCACCGAAACGGCTGCGCCAAGCACAAACCGGCCCACACAAGACCCCTCTGCGTTGAGTGAAGAAGAAAAAACCGCTCTCGAAGCGTTATTAAAAACCATACAGACCGATAGCTTTAAAAATAACACCTTAACCCTTCGTTCCGTTTTGCCCGATGATGACTTTTTGTGGGAAACCTTAGAAGAAGGGCATATGAATTATCGGTGCGGCATACCCCGCAACACATCCATGAAATATTACTATAAAAAAGATACGTATGCACCAAGCGGCTACCGTAGTTCCGATACGGAAATGTATCGGATGCTGCTGACCAAGCTGGGAGAAATTCCCTTACAAAAAACAACGCGCAAACCGAGTACCGACTCTGACCAAAACCGTATTTACAGTGAATTTGGTTTAAACTTTTTTACCAATCATGATGTAGGCGAAAGCTATTTAACCGTTTCGTTGTGGTTTGAGGACGACATTGTAACCATTGGATACGAGCTGAAGGATTTAAGCGGAAAAACAATTGTACACGTTGCCGACCAAACCTACATTCCCAATAACATAAAGACCTTTAAAAACTATTTAACGGCCTTTCCGAGCTGGAAGGATATTGAATCCTTCGGTCAAAAAAAGGTGCAATATGACCAGTACGACCCCGAAAAAAAAGTCATTCACCAACCCAAGGGAAAGGGAAGCTTTTTAAACGCGTGGGTATCAGACCGTCTCTCCTTTAATGTCACGCTGGATGCAACCTATGAAAACACCGTTTTGGAGGATATTGCAGGCGCAAACGGCCCTCTGCAGGTCACGGTCGAATATTTGCGTTTGCTCGAAACATCGTTCGGCCGCGAACATTATTATGGCCTTACCATCGCAACCGTAAAAGGCAGCCGCGGCGAAATGCAGTTCTTTAATGCGCTGGGAGATAATTATAATTATACAACCGGTAAACCATACGTATATGTCTTTGACGTTAAAGACCGCAAATATGATGGTACATTTTGTACGGACATCTCCAGCGTCCTCGGACGTGCGGCACATTCTGTAAGAATTGACAGAACCGATGACCGTGTAACGCTTACTTATAAGCCTTCTGAATATAGCCCATGGTTGGGGACGGTTACCCCGTCCACGCTGACCGGACAAAATATGAAGTATGAAGTATTCCAAACAGACTCACGGTACGTGGAAAAAATACAGTCTGACGGCACGGTAAAAACGCCCTTACCAACAATCGATCCCGAACACTATGTAACCGAACTCCGCGCAGAATACGACACGCACACTGCCGATTTTTTCATTGACCTGGCCGGCCACTGCAAGGCCAACACGGCGGCCGTCCGTGCCCCGGAATGGCTGAAAGAAATCGGCGGCGAACAGTCTGCCACGGTCGATTTTATTAACATTTGTCATGTCGAAAACGGCGTGTATGACCCGGACAGCGTAGACAGCCCCATGTTCCACATTACGGGCGAAAAGGGTGACAAGTGGTTTTTCATCAGTTCCGGCCAAGTCGGACAGTTACCGGACGGTCTGGGCATTGTACCGCTGGACAACAAAACAATTTACTTAAGTTTTCACTCCTGTCTCTCCTTCAACGGCACTACCATTGTGCGCAACTCGTTGGAATACGATGTGCTGAATGCGTATTTTGTATTCACCAACGATGACAAAACAGAGCTTGATTACATTCTGCTGGAATTTGGGGCAGGCTCTCGTGTTAAAATTCCGCAAAAGGAAATCAGCTATTTGGGTGACTGCAACAAAACCTACGAAAAATGGAAAAAGGGGATATAAGCATGACAATACAAAATCAATTTAAAAAGGCATTGGCCTTTTGCCTTGCGTGCTTGCTGCTGTGCGGCTTGGCTCTGCCCTGCCGCGCCGCCGACTATACTCCCCTTGCAGAGGAGCTGCAAGAGCTGGGGCTGTTTTTGGGCACGGATGAAGGCTTTGCGCTTGATAAAACCCTGACAAGAGAGCAGGCCGCCACCATGCTGGTGCGTCTTTTGGGCAAAGAAAAAGAGGCCGTCGCCGAAAGCTATACCGCTCAGTTCACCGATGTGGCCGCCGAACGCTGGTCGTTTGCCTATGTAATGTATTGCTACGAAAATTCCATCACCAAGGGCACGGGGGCCGATACCTTCTCGCCCGAGGCCGATATTACCGCCACCGAGTTTTTGGCGCTGGTGCTGCGTCTTTTGGGCTACACGGACACAGAGCCGGAAACCGCCTATAAAACCGCCGTTTCTAAAACTCTGTTAACCACCGGTCTGGTGCGCGACCTAGAGGCCGAGCCAAGCTTTTTGCGTAACAGCATGGTGCTGATTGCATATCGCAGTCTGCAAACCCAAACCGCAAAGGGCACCCTTTTGGCGCAGCAGCTGGCCGACCAAAAGGTCATTACGCAAAAGCAAGCCGACGCGCTGAATATTTATAACGAAAACGATATTGACAGCATTTTAAAACGTCTGCTGCAAATGTAAGTAACCTGCACAACCTGTCAAAACCACTGCACCGTTTTCAAACTCACAAATCAACGCGCAGGGCTTTGCCCCTGTCGGGAAAATTCCTCTAAAATATAAGATGCGGTGCAGCGGTCACATTCTTGCTTTTTTTAGGTAATTTTTCATTTAGTTTCCTTTCAAACGAGGGGGGCTGTTTAACGACAGCCCCCCTTTGTTTTTGTTTTAGGGAATGTTGTGACTTTTTTTTACATCCTCATCCCCTTTTGCGATCTGAACTTTTTTTACATCCCCTTGTGCATGTTGTGACATTTTTTTGCAAGTTATGCCTTTTAACTTGCAAGTGCCGCCGCGCCGCGTTATACTGTAAACGGTGTTTTTTAGCCAAAGGGGTGATGCGCTTGGATGTTTTAAACTTTATTGTTGTAACGCTTTACGGCAATGTGTTAATGCTGCTTTTTACCAAACAAAAGGTCAGCAAAGCACACGCGGCCGGCCTTACCCTGCTTTACCTCTTTAGCGGACTTTTAAACCTTTTGCTGCACGAATTTGTAAGTAACGATGTGCTGTATATGCTCTATCCGCTAACGGTGCATTTACCGCTGCTTGTCTACTACATCTGCGCGATGAAAACACCGCTGCCGCAGGCTGTGTTTGCCTTAACCGCCGCCTATGTGCTCACCACGCCGCGCAAGTGGTTGTGCTTGCTTGCGGCTTACGCGTTGGGCGGCAGCACACCGGCAGCTGTTGCGGCCGAAATCGGCGTAACCGCCGTTTTGCTGTTTGCGGTTGCCAAATTGGCAGCGCCGGCTGTTGTCCGTGTGTTTAGCCTTAAAATTCGCGAAGCAAGTTTTTTGTGGATTTTGCCGACGGTGTTTTACATTGTGACCTATGCAACAACGGTATACAGCGATTGTTTGTTTCGCCATGCCGAAATCAGCATCCCCATACTTTCTACGGTACTTGCGCTGTTTTGCATTGGATTTGCAGTCTACTTTTTTGATTGTGCCTTTGAAAAGGTCAATAATCGGCACAACCGCGATTTGCTGGCTTTGCAGCAGTGTGCGGCCGAACGGATGGCCGCAATGCTTGACGGCGGCGAAAGCTATTTTTGCGAAAACAAAACGGTGAATGCGTTTTTATCCATGTATCAGGCTGCGGCCAAGGCAAGCGGTATTTTGTTTGTTTGCAACTGCAATTTACCGAGCGGTACAAAGCTTGCCACCCTGCTTGCGGTTTTAACCGCCGTTTTGGATGACGCACTCGGCAAGGCAAAAGAATATATTAAGCTGGAGGCGCTGCAAAAAAACGGGCAGCTTTGCCTAATGGCGCAAACCGATGCAAGCGCCGTTTATAACGCGGCCATGCTGGCAACGCTGAACGCGGTCGCCCACGAAAATAACGGTATTTTACATACCGATACAACATATTATTCTATTTTAATATCAATGAAAAAGGAGACATGAACATGTTCAAGAAAACCATCAGTTCCCTACTCGCGCTTTGCCTGCTTTTGGCAATGATTCCGTATTCGGCTTTTGCCGCTGTGGATATGATCAAGGAGACAGACATCGCTAAGAAGGCCATCCGCCAGCAAGAAAAACAAACAACGCTTTTCAACGACATTACGATGGACGAAATTTTAAGCATTGTCAAAAAGCTGATCCCCGAAGATTGCCCGGTTACCCTTTCTTTTTCTAAAGAAAGCGACCTGCGCGTATATAACGCCACCACTGAAAAAGCCGGCAGCGTGTTTGCCAACTTCGCCTTCACCTGCGAGGGATATACCACACACGATATGTATACGTTTGCCATCCCCGTGATGACAGATGAGCTATCCCCCATTGAGGAGCAAATCCACGATAAGACACCTGCGCCTTCCGCTTCGCCCGAACCCACAAAGGCGCCGGAGCCGACACAGGCACCCGAACCCGCAAAAGAGCCTGAGGAAACAAAAGAGCCGACAACCCCTGCACCCAAGGCTGATTTTGCCGATGTAGCCGCCGACGCATACTATGCAGAAGCTGTTAACTGGGCTGTAGAAAAGAACATTACAACCGGCACAACAGATACGACCTTCTCGCCGGAGGATACCTGCACACGTGCACAGATTTTAACCTTCCTGTGGCGTGCAGTCGGCGCACCGAAGGCCGAAATTGACAATCCCTTTACCGATATAACGGCTGATGATTATTTTTATGGTGCCGCTCTTTGGGCATATGAAAAAGGCATGGTAGAAGAAGGCACATTTGCCGGTAACACACCCTGCACACGTTCGATGACCGTTATTTACTTATGGATTAATGCAGACCTTCCCGATGCCGTGTATGCAGACGAATTTGACGATGTTTCGGCAGATGCCGATTATGCAGAAGCTGTTGCCTGGGCTGTGGATGCCGGCGTAACCAGCGGTACGTCCGATACAACCTTCTCTCCCGAAATGATTTGCAACAGAGCACAGATTGTAACCTTCTTGATGAGAGCTATCGGCTAAAACAGGGATGTAAAAAAAGTCCAGACCGCAAAAAGGCAATGAAAATCAAAAATCTAGCAATGTAAATGCAATTGAAGTAGAAATAATTATGTTGAAAAACCTCGTTTCATTCGGTTTTTCATAAATTGAAGCCTTTTTGCTACGAACAAACTTCACCTGCTCAACGACGTTGGAACAAGCGCCATATCATTCGCCATACATTAAAAATGTATGGCTCATTCATTCCGCTGTTCCGCCTTTTTCCCAAAAGTCAAGGACTTTTGGGAACCCTAGGGGTGTACGCCGTCAGGTATCCCCAAACGGGGCAT
>UQYH01000137.1 GCA_900545185.1 uncultured Eubacteriales bacterium
TGTGGATGCGCTTGCCGAAAAAACGCCGGATAAGCCTGCTTTAATTTGGTGTAACGACCATGACGAGGAGCGCATTTTTACCTTCCGCGACATGAAGGAATATACCAACAAAACCGCCAATTACTTCGCATCCCTGGGGATTCGAAAGGGCGATTTTGTGATGCTGATTTTAAAGCGTCATTATCAGTTCTGGTTTTCGATTGTTGCCCTGCACAAGCTGGGCGCTATCGTCATCCCTGCCACGCATTTGCTGACAAAAAAGGATATTGTCTATCGCTGCAACAGCGCCGATATTAAAGCCATTGTCGCAACAGGTGACGGCGAAGTGACCGAGCATATTGACGCTGCTTTGCCGGACTGTCCCACTCTGGAGCACCGTATTTTTGTCCGCGCGGCCGAAAGCGGTGAAATGCCCGAAGGCTGGCTGGATTTTAACACCGAAATTGAAAAACAATCTGCCGAATTGCCCCGTCCCACAGGGGATGCCGCCACACATAACGCCGACCCCATGCTTCTCTATTTCACGTCGGGCACAACGGGTCAGCCCAAAATGGTTGTACACAACTTTACCTATCCGCTGGCGCACATTTTAACCGCCAAGTTCTGGCACAATCTGCGCCCCGGCGTGCTGCACTTTACCACCGCCGATACCGGCTGGGGCAAGGCCGTTTGGGGCAAGCTGTACGGACAGTGGATCTGCGAATCCATCGTGTTTGTGTATGATTATTCGGCCAAATTCAAGCCGGTTGATTTGCTGCACAAAATAGAGGCCTATAAAATCCAGTCCTTCTGTGCACCGCCGACCATTTACCGTTATTTCATCAAAGAGGATTTAACGCGCTTTGACCTTTCCAGCTTAAAATATTGCACCATTGCCGGCGAACCGCTGAATCCTGAAATTTATAACCAGTTTTTAAAGGCCACGGGCATTAAGCTGCACGAAGGCTTCGGTCAAACCGAAACCGTTCTTTCCATCGCCACAACGCCTTGGCTTGAGCCAAAGCCCGGTTCCATGGGTAAGCCCATGCCGATGCTGAATGTAGATGTCATCCACCCGGACGGCACAAGCTGCCGCGAAGGTGAAGAGGGTGAAATTATCCTCCGTGCCAACAAGGATATGCCCGTTGGTGTTTTTATGGGCTATCATAAAGAGCCGGATCGCACCGATGCCGTTTGGGAAGGCGGTGTGTATCACACCGGCGATATTGCCTGGAAGGACGAGGACGGTTACCTTTGGTATGTCGGCAGAACGGATGACGTGATTAAGTGCTCTGGTTACCGTATCGGGCCGTTTGAAGTGGAAAGCGCGCTGCTGGAACACCCTGCCGTTTTGGAAACGGCCATCACTGCCGTGCCGGATGAACTGCGCGGACAGGTTGTAAAAGCCACCATCGTGCTGACTAAGGGATACTCCCCTTCTGAGGAATTGAAAAAAGAACTGCAAAACCATGTAAAGCGCACAACCGCGCCGTATAAATATCCGAGAATCGTTGAATTTGTAGATGAATTGCCCAAAACCATCAGCGGTAAAATCAGACGTGCACAAATTCGGCAAGAGGATTCGGAAAAACAACAAAATGAATCATGATAAAAAAAATACCCGACAGCACTGATACTGTCGGGTATTTTTTTATATCCTTTATGATTGTATAGCTTCATATATGCGGTTTCTCAATTCCGGATAGGTATAATCCTCCGTGCCGCCCAGCATATGCTGCGTAAAATAGGCCGCAAGCTCTGCCTCCGGGTCGGCCAAAAGATACGCACCTGCCGCACCGCCCCAGCCAAATTCACCGACCGAACCGACAGAACCGCATTTTTGTCTGTCCATCATCACGCGTACGCCCAAGCCATATCCATACCCGGCCATTTGCGGCCAGTCGAACGATGGGAGTACGGAAGGCGCAAGCTGATTGGTGCGCATCAGTTCTATCGTGCCGCGGCTTAAAATCAGTTCACCTGCTGCACTTTTGCCGCCGCAGGTCAGCATCTGTGCAAAGCGGATGTAATCATCTGCCGAAGCAATCAGCCCGGCTCCGCCGCTTTCATATAGACTTCCGAAGCGAAATACGTTACGATTTGAAATTTTAACCGCTCTTTCCTGCTCCGGCTGATACATATACAGCGGCGCCATAAGCGCCTCTGTAGCCGCGGACGGCATGTACGTCGCTGTTTGCATACCCAGCGGTTCAAAAATATGCGCTTTGCAATATGCGCCCAAGGTTTGTCCGCTTACGACTTCAATCAGGCCGCCCAACACATCATGACACAAACCGTATTGCCAGCGCGTCCCCGGTTCGAACGA
The DNA here is from genome assembly GCA_900545185.1 of uncultured Eubacteriales bacterium. Taxonomy (GTDB): domain Bacteria; phylum Bacillota; class Clostridia; order UBA1381; family UBA9506; genus UMGS755. The sequence goes on from UQYH01000137.1 coordinate 2,306, forward strand.
AAGGGGTTCTTCTGCCAAGGCTCGAACCAAGGCCATTGTCGGCACGGTTTGGCTTGTTTCCCGTTTTACATTGGCAATGGCTTGTGACCGTATATTATAATCCATCCCTGCGCACATTGTAAACAAATCGCGAATGGTAATCGGCCGTTTGGCCGGAATCAAATCAGTACCGTTTTTGATGTACATATGTTTAAATTCGGGCATATAGGCATATAACGGATCCGAAAGCCCATACAGCCCCTTTTCGTAAAGCTGTAAAGCTGCTGCGCAGGTAACCGGCTTTGTGGCCGAATATTGATGAAACAAAAGTCCCGGCTCCATCGCTTTTTTGGCTTCTATATCGCTGTACCCTGTTAAATGCCGATATACGGCCTGCCCCTTATAATAAATCACGCAGTCCGTACCCGGTACATGCTCCTTAGGCAGCTGTTCCAACAGGTCGGTCACGCACTGAAAGTTCATAATATATCCCCCTTTAAAAAATGGGCTCGGACACCACTAGGGCTGTGGCGCATTTCACACCACAGCCCTGCTTATTTTTGAATTAAACATATCATTACCGCGCAACTTCAATTGCAATTTTGCCATCTGCCGCCGTTGCCAAAAGCTTAGAATGACGCGGTACATCTCCGCGCAGAACCATTTCGGCAATCGGGTTTTGAATCAGCTTTTCAATCGTCCTTCTCAACGGTCTTGCGCCGTATTGGGGATCATAACCCTGTTGCAGCACCAACGCCTTGGCTTCGGCCGTCATGGTAAAAATAATATCCCGATTCATCAGTTCTTCTGCCAAATCCAAAATCATTAAATCCACAATTTTAGAAAGCTCATCCTCCGTCAGCTGATTGAAGATAACCACTTCGTCAATACGGTTCAAAAATTCCGGTCTGAAAATTTCACGCATCGCGCTCTGTACCTTGTTTTTCATGCTTTCGTCTTGGGTTTTGTTAAAACCATAGCTGGAGCTTTTCAGATCCGAACCGGCATTGGAGGTCATAATAATAATGGTATTTTCAAAGTTCACAATGCGGCCATGGCTGTCGGCAACGCGACCGTCATCCAAAATTTGCAGCAAGATGTTAAACACATCCTGATGTGCCTTTTCAATTTCATCCAGCAGAATAATGGAATACGGCTTGCGGCGTACCTTCTCGGTCAGCTGGCCTGCTTCGTCATAGCCCACATATCCCGGAGGTGCACCGATCAGCTTCGAAACGGTGTGCTTTTCCATATATTCCGACATATCCACACGAATCATGGCATCCTCATTATCAAACAGCACCTGCGCCAAGGTTTTTGCCAGCTCTGTTTTACCCACGCCGGTGGGGCCGACAAACACAAACGAAACCGGGCGGCGTTTTTTGGAAAGCCTTGCACGATTCCGCCGAATGGCCTGTGAAATAAGGTCTACTGCTTCGTTTTGTCCTATCACGCGACGATGGATTCTGTTCTCCAAATCGAGCAGCTTAGCGCTTTCCTCTTCGGTGATGCTTTTAACGGGTATCTTTGTCCAGTCCTCAATCACCGCGGCAACATCCTCCACCGTCAGCGGCTTATCCAGTTCAGCCGTATCCAGCTGATTAATCTGGTCAATTAAAACACATTCCTGCGATTTCAGTTCCGCCGCGCGCTGGTAATTCTCTGTCGAATCGCTGGAAATGGCACTGTCCTTTTCCAGCTGTACCTTTTGCAGCTGTTCCTTCATCTGCGAAAGCCGCAGCAAATCTCGATTGTTTAAATTTGCCTTTGACCCGGCCTCGTCGATCACATCAATGGCCTTATCGGGCAAAAATCGGTCGGTTATATACCGTTCCGAAAGCAAAACAGCCTGACGGATGACCTCATCCGATATTTTCACGCGATGAAAGTTTTCGTAATAATCACGGATTCCCTTTAAAATGGATATGCTGTCCTCAACGGACGGCTCATCCACCATAACGGGCTGAAAACGACGTTCCAGCGCCGTGTCCTTTTCAATGTGCTTGCGATATTCGTTTAGGGTTGTCGCGCCGATAATTTGAATATCACCCCGCGCCAGTGCCGGTTTTAAAATATTGGCCGCGCTCATGGCGCCCTCTGCATCACCTGCACCGACAATGTTGTGCAGCTCGTCAATCACCAAAATGATGTTGCCCAACTCTTTTGCCTCTTCAATAATTTTTTTCAGACGCGCTTCAAACTGACCGCGGAACTGCGTACCGGCCACGATGGCTGTAAAGTCCAGCAGATACACTTCTTTATGAAACAGCTTGGGCGGTACTTGTTTTTCAACAATCCGCACAGCCAGTCCCTCGGCAATGGCTGTTTTACCAACGCCCGGCTCGCCCAAAAGAACGGGATTGTTTTTAGAGCGCCGGTTTAAAATTTGAACCACGCGGCTGATTTCACTGTCACGCCCAATGATGCGGTCAATCAGCTGCTCACGTGCTTTGGCCGTTAAATTTGTACCAAACGAATCCAAAATCCGCTTTTTTTCCTTCTTTTGCTGCTTGGTTGCTGTTTTGGTTGTTCCTCTGCTCTGTTCCTCCTGCGGGGTTTCATGCTCATGCATGCCCTCCGGCCGAATGCCGTGTTCACGCATGGATTTTAAAATATCAGGGAATCCGCCCATCATAATTAAAGGAGAACCGGGGCTGTCGCCGGTTTCATCATCAATATCAAATTGCGACAGCATGTCCTGTATATTAGACTCCAGCATTTCAACCTGCTCCGGTGTCATGCCCATTCCCTTTAAAATCTCACCCGAAGAAGAAAGACCCAGCTCTCTTACACATTTTGTGCAATATCCGTCTGTCACTTCCTTGTGAGTAACAGGATCTATTCTTTGTACAAAAACAGTCGCTTGATTCTGCTTGCAATTAACACATAACATGGTTCATCTCACCTTTTTTAGTTCAATACACAATATAATATTCGCATCCATCACAGACGCATCGGCATTTGTAATGAATGTAAATATTATAGCATAAACATACATAAATAAAAAGTCTTTTCAAAAAAAATTAACAATGCCGCAACATTTTGTTTTCATTATAATAAGCGGTATTGTAGGCACAAGTTGTGATATACGAACCCGTTTTTTAAAGTGAATTTTACGCATTACGGTGTCAAAATGCTCGC
>UQYH01000138.1 GCA_900545185.1 uncultured Eubacteriales bacterium
ACCACTCACGTATATGATGCCATATATGTTTTACATGGGAACGTCAGGAGTGTTCCTTGCTGAGCCCGCATCAAATGTAATTGGTGGAACACTTTGCCTTGTTGTGATGCTGTGCACCGTTCTTCCAGAGCTAAAGAGAATGGAGAAGCAAAATTCAAAAAATGTGTTACAATAAATATTGGCTGAGCAGATAACGAAGCACAAAATGTAGGCAGGGGTCAAAATGGAGCATAGGATTCATATTATTGTTGGCCATTACGGCAGCGGCAAAACAGAGTTTGCAATTAATTATGCACTTGCATTAAAAAAACACTTTAAAACCGTTTATATAGTGGATTTAGACATTGTGAATCCGTATTTCAGAACCAATGACGTAAAAGAAAAGCTGGAAAAAATGGGGCTTTCCGTCATTGCATCGCCTTATGCCAGCAGCAATGTGGATATCCCGGCTTTGCCGCCGGACATTTTTAAGGTCTTTTCTGATGAGTCGTCTGCCGTTGTTTTTGATGTAGGCGGCGATGATGACGGGGCTGTGGCTCTCGGCCGTTATAAGCAATATTTTGATGCCGAAACGCCGGAAATGCTGTTTGTGATTAACCCCTATCGTCCGCTGACTGCCGAACGGGATCAGATTATCGAGATGATTCGTTCCATTGAGGCTGTCAGCCGCCAAAAGGTAACAGGACTTGTAAACAGCGCCAACCTTGCCGGGCTGACGACGAAAGAGGAGACAATGACGGGGCGGCGTATAACGGAAAGCGTTTCGCAAGCCACTGGGATTCCGTATCTGTATACCGCTGTTACGCCGGAGGTTTTGGCACAGCTTCCGCAGGAGGCATCTGATTTTACCAAAACATTATTTACGATTCAGCGTTTTATGGCGCTCAATTTTTAAGTGTGCGCTGTGGCAATAAACGAGCTTGTCCTTTTAAAAAGCAAGCAGAAATGGAGAGAAATCATGGCAAAAGTAGTCTTTTTTGAGGAAAAATGTAAGGGCTGTTATTTGTGCGTGAGCGCTTGCCCGAACCAACTCATCAAGGTTGCAGAGAACCGTATGAATGCAAAAGGCTTTCGTCCGGTGGAAGTGACGGAGCAGGAGAAATGCATTGGCTGTGCTATGTGTGCAACCATCTGTCCTGACTGCGTTATTGAAGTTTACAAATAATAAGCAGAACGCTGTTATCAGTTTCTATCGCAAGGAGTGTAAAAAATGGCTGAAAAGGTTTTGTTAAAGGGTAACGAAGCAATTGCCGAAGCCGCAATTTTGTCCGGCTGCCGCTTTTTCTTCGGATATCCTATTACGCCGCAGACAGAAATTTCTGCCTATATGGCAAAGCGTATGCCGAAAATCGGCGGCGTTTTCCTGCAGGCTGAAAGTGAAATATCTGCCTGTAACATGGTTTATGGTGCGGTTTCGGCCGGTGCCAGAGCCATGACATCCTCTTCCAGTCCGGGTATCAGCTTAAAAGCAGAGGCAATTTCATATATTGCCGGCGCTGATTTACCGGCCGTGGTTGTCAACATTGTACGTGCGGGTCCGGGCTTGGGCGGTATTCAACCGGCACAGTCGGACTATAACCAGGCTACCAAGGGTTTGGGGCACGGCGATTATAAAATGATTGTGTTGGCGCCCAGTTCCGTACAGGAAATTATTAATTTAACGGCAGAGGCTTTTGACCTGGCTGATTTGTACAGAATGCCCGTTATGCTGATGGGCGACGGTATGCTTGGCCAAATGATGGAGCCGGTAACCTTTGAGCTGCCGAAGGGCAGAGAGCTGCCCGAAAAAACCTGGGCAACAACCGGCACACAAATGAAACGTCCGCACAACATCATTAATTCGCTTTACATAAAACCGAACGATTTGGAACAAATTGTGCTGGAACGCAACAAGAAATATCAATTGATTGAGGAAACCGAAGCAAAGGCCGAGTCCTACCGTATGGAGGATGCGGATTACATGATTACGGCCTACGGTTCAACCGCGCGTATTGCTAAAAATGCCATTGATGAACTGCGTGAGCAGGGCATTAAAGCCGGCTTGGTTCGTCCTATAACACTGTGGCCCTTCCCGGATAAGGAATATAAAAAATATGTGGGTCAGGTAAAGGCAATTTTAAGTGTTGAAATGAGCTTGGGTCAAATGGTAGACGATGTTAAGCTGGCGGTTGAATCTAAAATTCCGGTTCATTTCTACGGCAGATGCGGCGGTAACATTCCGTATCCCGATGAAATTATTGCTAAAATGAAAGAAATCGTGGGAGGTATCGCATAATGAAACAGGTATTTAAACGGCCGCATGCACTTTGCGATGTGCCGCTTCATTATTGCCCCGGCTGCACCCACGGTATTGTACACCGTTTGGTGGCTGAGGTCATTGACGAATTGGATATAGAAGGTAAAACCGTTGGTGTTGCACCGGTTGGCTGTTCTGTTTTTGCGTATGATTATTTTAACTGTGATATGATTGAAGCTGCGCACGGCCGCGCGCCGGCTGTTGCAACGGGCGTTAAGCGCGTTAACCCGGATAATATTGTTTTTACCTATCAGGGTGACGGCGACTTGGCGGCAATCGGTACGGCAGAAACCGTACATGCAGCTGCCCGCGGCGAAAATATTACCGTTATTTTCATCAATAACGCAATTTACGGTATGACAGGCGGCCAAATGGCGCCGACGACCTTGCCCGGTCAGGTAACGCAAACCTCTCCGTACGGCAGAAATACAGATACGCAGGGTTTTCCGCTGCGTATCAGTGAAATGCTTTCAACCTTAGATGGTCCGGCTTATATCGAGCGTGTTTCCATGGACTGTGTGAAGCACATCAATCAGGCCAAGCGTGCCATTAAAAAAGCCTTTACTTGTCAGATTGAAAAGAAGGGCTTTTCGCTGATTGAAGTTGTTTCCACCTGTCCGACAAACTGGGGCTTAGCACCGCAGGAGGCCATGAAGTGGTTGCAGGATAACATGCTTCCGTATTATCCGCTGGGCGTATATTGCGATAAGATGTAAGTTAATTCCAATTAAATTCAACTCAAAACGGACTGTTGCATCTCAACAGTCCGTTTTAAGTCATTAGAGAGTTGAAGCCCATGACGTATAGCGTTACTTTTTAACGCAATATTTAAAAAAATTAGCCTATTGAACCCATATGGGCTTAGCTCCCTAATGTCTAAACACTTGAGGTACCGTTATGCAAATTACAAAAATTGAACCCCAAAAGCGGCACAAAAACAGAAGCTCTGTTTTTTTAGATAATCATTTTGCCTTTGGCATTGCAGATTTTGATTTACGCCGCTTAAAGCTATGTGAAGGTCAGGAGCTGACGGAGGAGGATTACGATGCGATCCGCAGCGAGGTTTTAACCCAAGAGGCGCGTCAATACGCCCTTCGGCTTTTGGATCGCAGCCCGTATACCGAAAAAAAGCTGCGCCGTAAGCTAACAGAGCGCGATACGGAAGAAACCGCAATCGAAAATACAATTGCCTTTTTAAAGGAGTATCATTACATTGATGATGCCGATTATGCGCGCAGATATATACGGACAGCACTCCGCAGCGGAAAAAGCGGCATGCGGAAAATTCAATACGATCTTTTCGGAAAAGGCGTGGATAAAGAAACGATAGAGCTTGTTTTAGCCGAAATGGAGGAAGAAGAGCCGATGGCCGATGAAGCAGAAACCGTTATGCCGCTGCTTGAAAAAAAGCTTCGCGGTGATTTTTCCTTTCCCAGTATAATGAAGGCCAAACGATATTGCATTGCACGCGGATTTTCATATGATGCAATTGACAGTGCGCTAAGGCAGCTGAAAGCAGACGCAGAGGACGAGTGGGAGTAAAACGCTTGACTGCGTTTCATATGAAACAAATACCAAATGATTAAAAAAACGGTAAAGATTTGATCTGAGAACATGCAGGGCATATAAAGCCATATCCTTTCGGTCGGGAGGTGAAACCGTGAAAATAGCATCGATTATTATCAACAGAACGGCACGGGCGCTGGATCGTGCATTTGATTATGCAGTGCCGGAAGCCCTCGAACAAGCTTTGCAAATCGGCATGGCGGTTCTTGTTCCGTTCGGCAAAGGCAACCGGCCGATTGAAGGCTATGTCATTGATTTTCCGCCGCAGGCACAGGTGGACAATTTAAAGGAAATTCAGAGCATTTTAACGCCCGAACCGCTTTTTGAGGCCGACACCCTGTCCTTAATCCGCTTTATGAAGCGCCGTTACTTTTGCACCTATATCGCGGCATTAAAAGCTGTGATTCCGTACGGTTTGGGACTTAGAAGCAAAGCCGTGTCCGATAAAATTTTAAAAGGCTCGGCGCTTGCGATCGACTATGAAGAAGCCTTTAAAATTTTGGATGGAGCACGTCGAAAAGCCCCCGTACAAACGCGCATTATTGAGCTTTTAATGCAAAATGAATTTGTGGCAGACTGTGATATTCAAATGATTTTAGGCTGCACAAGCGGCAGCATTAAGGCTTTGCGAGATAAAGGCATTATCGAATCTGTCGATATTGAAGTGTTTCGGAATCCGATTGATTTTAACAAAATTAAACCGTCGAAGCCGCTTGTGCCCACCAAGGAACAGCAGCAGGCCATTGATGCTGTTTCAAATTCACTCCATGCATTTCAAGTCTTTTTGCTGCACGGTGTCACCGGCAGCGGAAAAACAGAAGTGTTTTTGCAATGTATTGACCGCGTATTGCAAGAGGGGCGGTCGGCCATTGTACTGGTGCCCGAAATTTCACTGACGCCGCAGATGATTCAGCGTTTTGCCGCGCGATTCGGAAAACGTATCGCCGTATTGCACTCACGCCTTTCTATGGGCGAACGCAACGATGAATATAAACGAATTCGCTCCGGTGAAGCGCGTGTGGTGATCGGAGTACGCTCGGCCGTTTTTGCGCCGGTGCAAAATTTGGGCTTAATTGTGATGGATGAGGAACACGAAAATTCATATAAATCGCAAAATGTACCGTGTTATCACGCTCGTGAAATCGCCGCTGTACGCGCACAGCAGCATGGGATTCCGCTTATTTTGGCTTCGGCAACGCCTTCTATCGAAAGCTATTATAAAGCGCTGTCCGGCAAATATCAGCTGATTGAGCTTACGCTGAGAGCCAATCGGCAAACGCTGCCATCGGTTCAAATTGTGGATATGCGCAAGGAATTGGCAGAGGGAAACCGTTCTGTTTTTTCAAGTGCTTTAAAAGAAGAAATTGAAAAAAATCTGCAAAAAAAAGAGCAAACGATTTTATTTTTAAACCGGCGCGGATTTTCTACCTTTATTTCATGCCGCAGCTGAGGCTATGTTGTAAAATTTCCTCGTTGCAGCATCGCGCTGACATACCACAAAAACCGTAATTTTTTAACCTGTCATTATTGCGGCTT
>UQYH01000139.1 GCA_900545185.1 uncultured Eubacteriales bacterium
TTTGCGTCGTGAATAAAAGCAACCTCATTTTCGGGAATACCTTTTTGGAGCAGCTTTTCCCGTATGCTGTTATACACAGAAAATGTACCGTCCGATTTCGGTGTAGATAAATCACAGAATAAAAGCTGTGTAGCTTTTCTGTCTGCGGTAAACTATTTTAACCGTCTCTTTCTTAAGAAATATCATTGCACACCGTCCGGAATGCGAAGACAGTCTTTACAGCCGAAACGGAGATAAATGACCTTCTATTTGACCTTAAAATACGTCGGCGGTTTGCCTGTTTGTTTTTTTACGACGGTGCTAAAGTATTTTTGATTATCAAAACCGCACTTTTCTGCAATTTCAGAAACGGAAAAATAGCCTGAATTAAGCAGCTCAAAAGCATACGATAACCGTAAATTGTTTATGTATTTCAAAGGCGTAATGCCGAATGAAGAAACAAAGAGCCTCCTGAAATACGTATCACTCATGCCGGCTAAGGCAGAAAGGCCGGAGATGCTTAATCCCGGTTCGGTAAAATGATCGTGGATGTATTCTATCGCGTCGTTCATCGCGTCGTTTATGGCATCAATTTTATGTTCATATTTTTGTTTATACAGTTTTGAAAGTATCTTATATAAAACAGAGGTACATTCATATTTGTATCCGATTTGCTTTTTTGTCCATATATCATACAGCGTACGGAATTTGTTTTGAAAATATGTGCGATCAACCGGTGTTATGAGGTCGATATCGGTATCACATTGATTTTCAATTTCAAAATGCACGACAAAAAGCTCTTCATTGTGTGCCGAAAGGTGATAATCATAGCCTTTCGGAACAAATATAATATCGCCGCTTTTTACATGAAATGCTTGATCATCATGCGTAAAATCCGCATCTCCGCAAACCCTGAATGACAGAGCGTTATAGGAACGGCCGACGGCATACGCGTTAACCTCCTCCCATTGTAAAGCAAGCACGGATAAGATGTTGATTTTTAAAAAATCATGTTCGGAAAACACATTTATCACTTCTTTCATAGGGTTTGTTTCGGCTACAGGCCATCAATCGGCATACTTCATACAGAAATGTTATCATACCCTGTATTTATTCTATCATACGATTCAATCAAAATCAAGACGGCAGTTCGGAAATTTATACCTTACGTTCTGAAATATGGGTTGAAAACAAGGCATATCTATGCTATTATTTTGTTGAAATATAAACCTATAGGAGGAACAATCATGGCAATTAAGCACACAGCCGTCAGCTATTACGGTTTAAACTATGTTGAACATGCGCGTGCCGATTTTGAGGAAATGAAGGCGCATGGCTGCGACACGGTCATTTTGGCTATTACCGAATTTGATATGGACTTTTGGTTTCCGAATATTAATAACATTGTTAAAGCGGCACACGAGTTGGGGCTGCGCGTCATTGCGGATACCTGGGGCATCGGCAAATATTTCGGCGGTGAACAGGTCAGTCTGTTTTTGCAAAACAACATTCACCACCGTCAGGTTTCGGCCTATACGGGTGAGGTGTTAAATGCGGCCTGCTTTAACACAAATGCATTCCGCGACTATTTTAAAGGTCTTTGCCTAAAGCTTGCGCGAGAGACGGAGGTTGACGGCTTTTTTTGGGACGAACCGCATTATGCCTATCCCAAGTCATATGCTTCCATTACCGGCGGCGCGGGGGATGATTGGGCGTGCCGTTGTCCGGAATGTATGAAAAAGTTTGAAGACTATTACGGTTACGAAATGCCGAAATTTATGAATGATGATGTAAAGCAGTTCCGCTGGCGTGAGGCGCTGTTTACGCTTTCGGACGTATCACGTGCGTTAAAAGAGTATAATCCGAAGCTTGAAATTACCTGTTGTGTACACGCTACACTAAACACCTATTACGTGACGGAGCTGCGCGGCTACGACAACTGGGAAATGGTTGCGGCCTGCCCCTATTTTGATGTTTTTTCCACAACCATTATCAACTGGACGCTGCCGGAAAGCTTTTTCCGCGACATTACCGAACGCACCGTTGCCATGGCGAAAAAATACGGGAAAGAATCGGAACGCTGGCTGATGGGCTACAACAATCGCCCGGCCGATTTTAAACAGATTGACGCGGTTGTGGATCTGTATGAATCACTGGGCGTTGATCGTTTGGCTACATGGACGTATCGCGGCGGTTACGGCACGAGCGTTGCTGCTAAAGATCCGATTGAACTTTGGGATAATATAGGACGTAATTATAAACGCGTTTTACAGAAATAGAAAGGAGAGGCAACATGCAGGATTTTGGCTATTTTGATTATCTTTTGCAAAATTTTAAACAGGTGAACGACACACAGGAGGCAAACATTAAGGCTGCCGCATCGCTGATGGCGCAGGCCATTGCCGATGACAGACTGATTCACGTTTACGGCGGCGGCGGACACACAACGCTCCCCGTCGGAGAAATGTTTTTCCGCGCCGGCGGCCTTGCGTGCATTGACCCCGTGATGGAAACGGGACTTTCGGTTTTTAACCAGGCGCTTAAATATTTGGAACTGGAAAGAACCGTCAATTACGGCAGCTCCATCGTGAAATATTATCAGTTGAAGCAAGATGATGTACTGATTATTTTCCACAACATCGGTATTAACCCTGCCACGATTGACGCGGCAGAGGAGGCAAAGCGCTGCGGCGCAAAAATTATTGCGGTATCCAGCAGTGCATGGCAGAATGAAATGCCGGCCGACCATTTTATCCGTCATCCAAATAAAAAGAATTTGTTTGACTATGCCGATGTATGCATTGAAGATTTTAACCCCGTGGGTGACGCTGTTGTTACCGTGCCGGGACTGGATACGCCGATTGCACCGGTTTCCAACATCATTGATTTCTACATTGCGCATCTTTTAGAGATAGAAACCGTGCGCCAGTGCATAGAACGCGGCATTACGCCGCCGGTATGGTCCAGCGCCAACACGCCGGGCGGCGATGAGAAAAATGCAAAATATTTGGAAAAATACAGACCTAGGGTGAAAATGCTTTAATAAGGGAGAAATAGCTATGAAACAATTACAGGAAAAGCTGGATTTTTTGCTGGAGAAATACGCAGTAGAAAAGAACGTTGTTTTAAAGGATAGAAATACGGCCTTAATCGGCGGAGAAGAATTGCCGCTTTTTGCTCACAGATGTGAAAGAAGAATCATTGAGCTGAAAAAGCTTGCCAATGACGGGACGCTTTTCGGAATCAGTGTTATGCGTACGGCAAGAATTGTTGAAAAGGGCAGCGACGTTTTTGAGGAGCTTCGTCGGGAACTTGACATTTGCCAATATGTTTTGGGCAGAAGCATTAAGACAGTCACAGCTATGCAAAATGATAATGTTTTAAATGTGATTGCAACGACCGGGGACAAAATTGTTTGCACGATAGAAATTGCGGCAACGCTTGCAAAAGGAGAACCTCCGAAGGATAAGCACGAAATCATCTCTCAAAGAGGAATTGCGTGTGATATTGTTGTCGATGCACAGTTAAAGCAGGATTCCATATATGTTTTCGGCGGTGAGAATAAAAAGTACACCGATGTTGATTTTGAAATATTCGGCCTTTCGATTGAAGATACAGCGATTGTGCGTGCGGCGTTTGCGCTTGCGCAGCTAAAAGATGCTTCGGCTGTAAAAGCTGACGCACAAAATCTTCTACAGCTTATTAAGCTTGCCAAAGAGTCTGTGCAGACTAACGAAAGGATGGTACTTTAATGATGAAACCGTTAAAAATTGCAATGATGAGTATGACGCATGGTCATACAAGGAAATACTATCAAACATTAAAAGAAAACCCTAAGCTTGATTGGGTTGCCGTATCGACGGCAAATGATGAGGTAAAAAAGGTCTTTCTGGACAGCGTTGACGGGATTCCGTGCTATGACAGCGAAATAGCCATGCTTGACGCTCATCCCGAAATAGAAGCCGTTGTGCTTGCAAGCGAAAACAGCGAGCATCTTCGGCAAATGAAGCTTTGCGCGGAGCGCGGTATTCATATCCTGTCCATGAAAATCCCTACGTTTGATATGGATGAATATGATGAAATGATACGGTTGATTGACGAGAAGAATGTGATTTGCCAAATTGAACTCGAAATGCACTATAATCCTGTTATTTTGCGCCTGAAGGAGCTTGTTGAAAGCGGTGAAATCGGTAAAATCAAATCCTTTAACGCAACCAATATAACACTTTCTCCCGTATGGGCATTCCCGTGGCAGGGGGTTCCCGAAAAAAGCTATGGCAAGCGTGTTCCGATTCAGGAAGGTGACGGCCGTTTTCGCGGCGGCGCGCTTTGCGACCATCCGCATATTTTCGATATGATACGTCATATGACCGGCAGCAATTTTGACAGCATTTATGCTGAAGTTGCGCCGAATATCCGCCCCGACATTGAGGAAGAGGATATGCTCTCTGTTATCGGAAAAATGAAGGATGGAACGATTTTCTCGCTGGATCCTTCTTGGTCTAAAATGGAGGAAAGACTTAAGGTGCCCGGCCCCGGTTGGGAAGTGTTCCCCAAGCGCATGGAGGTTAATATCACAATAAACGGCGAAAAAGGTACCATTATGTCGGATTGTTTCGGGCCGAATGTGTATCATAACGGGCTGCCGAATGACAGATATACGGTTCAGTACACCTATTTTGACGAGTGGATTGGTCTGGTGGATGAGTTTTATGATAATATCAGAAATCACAAGACGCCGCTGATTAACCTTAAGTGGCACAAAAAAACAATCGAGGCTATGAATGCCGTGTATGAAAGCATTGCAACGGGTAAAACTGTGATGCTGTAAAAAATGGTACATTCGCGTAAATGTGTTATATCGGAGGGTACAGTCATGATCATATTAGCGCCGAAAACAAAAGAAAGCGCATACATAAAGGCGGCAGAGGTTTTTCAAGATTATTATGAAAAAATAACAGGCATATCACTTGACATAACGGACAAAGTATCGGATAATGAAGATATGGTTGTAATCGGTTCGGAAGCAGTGCAGCCGTTTGTATACGAATCGATTCGCGGCGGACTCAGTATAAAGCTTGACAGTGATGAATACTGCATTCTTTCCCAAGAGAATCAAAACAGGACGATTCTGTTTTTGGCCGGTGGAAGAGGCCGCTCAACTTTGTATG
>UQYH01000140.1 GCA_900545185.1 uncultured Eubacteriales bacterium
GGCAGGGGCAGAAGGACTTGAACCCTCGGCACGCGGTTTTGGAGACCGCTGCTCTACCAACTGAGCTATACCCCTATCTATGCAATTTTAAGTACTTATCTATTATACATGGTAAAAATAGATTTGTCAAGACTTTATTCCAAAAAAGTGTAAAAACCTGTGTTAAAATTTGTGCCCGAAACAAACGGGATTTTGTCGTCCTGCAAGCCGTTTATTTCGGGCACGGTATTTTTTATAATTTCACTCTTATAAGCCGCATACTACTTCGCAAGGCTTTTACGATACTCCGGCAGGCTGAAATTAAGCACAGATGTAATCTGACGCATTTTCCAGTCCAAATGCCATGCATCCGTCATATAGTGCATGCTCGGCTCCCAGCCCAGACGCGAATCAGCCTCAACAAGCGGCATGGTATCCGCCGCATTTTGCATTTCATCACGCAGCAGCTTTTCTATGCTGTCCAAAAGCTCGGCCAGCTTGGTTTTATCCGTTTCGGCAAACAGCCTTGTTTTTAAAACATACAGCTGCTTAGCATGCAGACCCGTTTGTGTGGAATTACGCATAAACGTACCCAGCCGAATCAGATTTTCCAGCTTTTCGTTCGGATTCACTATGCTTTCTAGCTTGGAAAGTCCCTCGTTCAGTAAACGCAGCATCGTTTGAATCGAAACAATTTCATCACCGATACGAACACTCAAAAGCGAGTCGCGCGCGTCAATGGCGGTAATATAGTTCGGATTACAAATGCGGTTGCCGAACATAGCCTTATCATCCGAAGGGATTTTCGGCGCGGCATCAACCGCCAGCGGATATGACGGGCCGACACGGAAAGCGCCGTATTGATCGGCATTGGTCGGTGTGTAATGACGGATAGCCTCGCTCCAATCGTTTAAGGCCGATGTGACGGTTGTCAGGTTCTCTGCACCAAATTCAGAACCCAAAATCCGCGCAAGCACCGCCTCCATATCCTCTCTCGGCTCCCAAAAACACCATTTGGAAAGCTTACTGATAAACGAAGGATAAAAACCGTAGTGGTGCGTTTCCATAATACCGCAAAGGCCCCATTCGTCGTGCGCTTTTTGCATGCCCTTGTAGCGGCGCATCCACTGCTGCGGCATCGGCTCGTAGGGAATAGTACCGAAATCCCAGGTCAAGCCACCGGTGTTGGTCATGGAATATAAACGAATCCCGCGTTTTTTAGCTGCCACGGCTTCGCTTTCAAAATAGCGTCCCGGCCCTTCAAACGAAAGGGTGTAATCGGCACAATGCACCGTACTGCTGCCGATTTTACGCGGCTCAAACATTTCAAACGTTGCTTGCAGGCTAATATCCGTCGGCAGACTTTCAATCAGCTTAACGCGCGCTTCCTCCGGGTGATAGCCCCAGTTATATGTCCAAAAAACAACATCGGCATTGGGGTTATATTTGCGTACCTTGCTTTTAACCATGTTCAGCCAAATGGGGTAATCCTCGCAAGGATACCAGCCGGAGCTGACCTTGCCGCTGGGGATGCCGTCAACCGCCGTTTCGTAATAATGTCCCTTGGCCACATGCGGATCACGGCTGGGGAACTCGACCGACTCGCCAACCAGGGTCACGCCGGCCAGGCCGGGGCACTCACGGAAGAGCTTGCCGTAATTGTTTTCGTAATATGCATCCGCTTCCGGCGATTCCGGGCTCACATCGCTGATTAAATAGCTGTAGGCATACACATCCAGCCCGTATTGGGCCGCGCGGCGAATGAGCTCGTTAAAATCCAAATAACCGCTCGGTGTTTTGTTCACATCCTCCGTAAAGACCAGGATGGCATCACGTCCCTCGTGTGCAACACGAGCCAAATACTCATCCGGAAACTCATCCAGCCCATAGGCCGAATGGATCATCTGCGGTGAAAACAGCGGCTTTTTCCACACACGGCCGCAAGAAACAACGGGCGCCTTTGCAAAGGTCATCACGTCTTCAAGATAGTAAACACCCTGCGCCGCACCGCGGCTGTCGTGGCCGTAAACATGAATCCCCTGTTCATCCGTCACCACCATAAAACCGCGGTATGCCGCCGCTTCACCCAGCTCAAACGCAAAGTCCGAAGCAAGCGATACGGTCACCTGTGCCGCCGTTTTTTCTTGTGTTACCCGTGCCGAAACACCCATGGAAATACGCAAAAAATCAGCCAAGTCCGCAGCCGCTGTTTGAATCACCTCGTCGCCGATGGCGCAAATCGTCATGCCATCACGCAGTTCAAATTCGTCTGCCTGCGGCTTGCGGCCGCTGTCTCTAAGATTCGGCTCGTGCACGACCAAAAGCCGTTTTCTGAAATCATAATTTTGTTCTTTCATAACAACGCTCCTTATGTACGGGGAGTATCATTCACAGCCCGAATCCTCCCCAAATGCAACCCCAGTGTATCATACGCATACATAAAAAGCAAGGCTTTCAAAAAAAAATGTCAATTTTCTATAGAAAAAAGTTGATATTTTACAACTTTAAACAGCACTTCGCCCGACCGTGCTTTCAATGTATCACAAAAATCAAATATAGTCAATACCTTAGCCGTTTATGTTGTTTTTCTGAATTTTCGTTCCAGCTTTTGCAGCGCCTTTTTTTCAATTCTCGATACATAAGAGCGTGAAATTCCCATTTCCTTTGCAATTTTGCGCTGGGTCACGGCCTTGCCGCCCAGGCCGTAGCGCAGCATGATAATCGTTTTTTCGCGCTCGGTCAATGCCGTGCCGATGTGCTCATACAGCCGCTTAATATCCATATTCAAATCGGCCTTTTCGGCCACGTCCTCGTCCTCGGCCGTTAAAATATCCATAAAGGTAATTTCGTTGCCGTCGCTGTCGTGCCCCAGGCATTCGTTCAGCGAAATCTCTTGCTGAAGCTTTTTGCTGGAACGCATGTACATTAAAATCTCGTTTTCAATGCAGCGCGCGGCATAAGTCGCCAAACGCGTTTTTTTTTCGCCGTTAAACGAATTGACGGCCTTAATCAGCCCCACCGTACCGATTGAAATTAAATCCTCATGATCGGCAGAGGCCGTTTGCGTATATTTTTTGGCAACATGCGCAACCAGCCGCAAATTATGCTCAATCAAAACATCGCGTGCCGATTCATCTCCGGCCCAAAAACGTTCCAAACAGTCTGCCTCCTCTTTGGGGGAAAGAGGCTTGGGAAAGGTGTTTGCATTGCCGGAAACATAACCGAGTAAAAACTGACCGTAACGAAAAAAACCAATTAACATCAGCCATAAAGACGAAAACATAAGCCGCTCCATTCTGCCGTCCTTGTCATGAGCAAGTCACAGACATCGGCCGGCGGTCATAAAATTTTGCCTGCCCGACCTTGTTTGAATTGAACGCACAAGGGTATTCGGCAAAGCATTGCTTACCACTATTGTATGTGCGCGGCTTGTATAAACTTGCCAGTCCGATAAAAAAATGCTGCCCTTTGCAGGCAGACAAACATCTGCACGCGGAGAACAGCACCGTTTACCCGAATCAATTGTTAACGCTTTTGTTGGTTGGCTTTTTGAAATTCCGCTAAATCTTGACAGCGGAGGCTATCTTTTTGTGTGCAAATACTTATTATTCAACTGGCAACTTTTTAGCAGTAGCAACTTTTTTTTAGAAAACTGCTAAAAAGTGAAAAAAACATGAAAAATAAAAGAAAATCAAGTCAAACAATTGAGTATGTCTTACTTCTTATTATTCCTGTTCTTCTTAAGCAAGCACTGTTCGGAAACTTTTTTGTTTCCGCGCATACAGCAATAGCACAGACCATGCAGTTCTTTTGATTCTGCAAAGCTGCGCTCGATTTTTTCTTTACGTCTTGTATTCATATTCCCTGTAACCGTTTCTGTCTGTGGTTACATATACAAGATAATTTCTCTCAGGACAGATATACACATCCCAATCGGGGATATATTTAAATTTGTATTTCCCATACTTGCCTTTTGCTGATATCCTCGTCTTTTTCCATTACCGACTGTATTTTTAAATCGTCAAATTTAGATGGCCGATTTCTGCAAGACAAGAGTAATGCATGTGCCTTGCCCGTCCGGGCTGCTGATTTGAATATAACTTTTTTCTCCGTGAAAAATTTTAATCCGCTCCTGCGTATTTTTAATTCCATAGCTTTTATAAGCCGAAAAATAGTGCATCGATTCAATCTCTTTAATTCTTTGTTCGGGTATTCCCTTGCCGTTATCGCTAACCCTTATGATAACAAATTTTTCGTCTTCTTCACCTGTAATTGTGATGAATCCGTCCTCCTTTTGCTGAATCCCGTGCAAAATTGCATTTTCAACAAACGGCTGAAGCAAATGTCTGACGGTGTAAAAAGACATAATCCGATGATTGATATCCACGGTAAGGGGATATTTTCTTTCGTGTATAAATTCCATAATTTCGATATATTTTCTGACAAGCGTAATTTCGTCTTTAACCATAATAGAATCAGAAGAGCCGCTGATGCAGGCACGATAATAATCCGCCATGGAATCAATAGTATCTGCAAGAGATTTATCATATTTAATGCATTTCCATTTAAGTACACTTAAGGTATTATAAAGAAGATGCGGATTGAATTTTGATTGAAGATACTTAATTTCAATCTGCCTTTTTTCTTCCATAATTTTGTTATTGCTTAAATGAAATTCGTTAATATCCTCTAAAAGATTCAAAATTTTCTTATAAACCGGGTATAAAACATCTTTCTTGCTCAGTGATGCATTTGCCTGACTGATTGATATTTTGTTCTCGGAAAGGTCGTTAACAAAAGCATACATGCTTTCCTGTTTTTCTTTCACATAAATACCCGACAGAAAAAAAACCGATAAAACAACAAGCAGAAATATAAAAAGAAAATTGCCGGACATATGCATATAGATATTTCTTTTTATCTCATCGGGGACCAGCAAAACAATGGTTTTTCCGTTCGTAAGTGTTTTTTCTTTGAAATAACCCTCTTTTTTGTTCTCTCTGTCAAGCATTATTTCATTTTTATAAGCGTATCCGTCATTGGTGAAT
>UQYH01000141.1 GCA_900545185.1 uncultured Eubacteriales bacterium
AAAATATTTGATATAGTAAGAACAGAGGTGAAACAACATGAACATTTCTGAAATATTCTCAAAAAAATTAAAACAGTGCCGCAGCGATAAAAACCTAACGCAACGACAAGTTGCTGAAATGTCGGGCTTAACCCCTGCAACAATATCCGCATACGAAAAAGGAGTAAAAAATCCATCATTTGAAAGCGCCGTACTGTTGGCAAATACGCTTGATGTGTCTTTGGATTGGCTGTGCGGTAAGGAAAGCGTGTTGAGCGAACCGCAAACGTATGCCGATGTTATCGAGTGTTTAAAAACGTTTATTGATTATATTAATTTCAGAATCGACAAAAATACAATAAACTGTTCTCATAACGAATATTTCGAAGAGTTTTGTATTGCTGTTCTAGATGGCACTTTAGATCCATTTTTGGAAGGTCTGCAAAAGATGAAGCAATTGCTGGATGATAAGATAATAGATAAGGATATTTTCGATTCATGGATAGAAGGACAGCAAAAAAAATATAAAGCTTATCCGCTAAAAAATATAGAAAAAACTATAGAGGAGGCCGCCCCGGATGGCAACGATTGAGAAGCGCACCGGGAAGGATGGCCGCACGCGTTACCGCATTACCATAGCGGCCGGGCTGGATATATCCGGCAAGCAAATACGCATGCGCCGCACATGGGAGCCGCCCAAGCCGAACATGACCGACAGGCAGATTGAAAAGGCCTTAGCCCGTGCCGTAGCCGACTTTGAACGCGAGACGGAACAGGGCTATCGGCTGGACTATAAACAAACCTTTGCCGCATATGCGGACTATGTGATTGCATTAAAAGCAAGCACCGGCACAAAGCCGCGCACCGTGGAGCGTTACCGTGAATTGCTTGTACGCATCGACCAAGCCATTGGGCATGTAAAGCTTGCCGATATTCGGCCGCAGCACTTAAACGCGTTTTATCAGAATTTGGGCGAAAAGGGCGTACGGCAGGACGGCGGCAAGGCAACCGTCAAAATTGACCTTAGGGCATGGCTGCGTGCGCATCATATGTCAATTGCGGCCCTAGCCGAAAAGGCGCATATAGCGGCCGCCACGGCATCTACAGCAGCCGCAGGGCATACCATAAGACAAGACAAAGCACAAGCCATAGCGGCCGCCATGGGGTGCGATATCGGCAGCGTATTTGACATTACGCGCAACGATGCGCCGCTATCGGCCAAAACCATATTGGAGCATCACAGGCTTATATCTGCCGTATTGGCACAAGCTGAAAAAGAAATGATTATACCCTTCAATCCGGCTGCCAGGGCAACGCCGCCGAAGGTGCAGCGCAAAACGCCCGATTACTTTCAGCCCGAAACCGTAACCGCTATTTTGGATGCGCTCGACAGCGCCCCGGTTAAGTGGAGGGCTGCAACATACCTGTTGATTGATACGGGCATGCGCCGCGGCGAAGCTGTGGGGCTGAAATGGGAATGTGTGGACTTTGCAAGCGGTGTCATATCCATTGAACGCGCCCTGCTCTACAGTCCTAAAAAAGGTGTTTACGAAAGTACCACAAAGACAGGACACAGCCGCATGTTAAAGCTTGCGCCGGAAACGCTCGGCATGCTGCGGCAATGGAAGGAAAAACAGGACGAATTGCGCACCGTCTATGCCGATGCGTGGATTGATACGGGGTATGTGTTCACGCAAGATAACGGAAACAGGATGAACCCGGACAGCTTGACGGATTGGCTGAACAAATTCAGCAAGGCGCACAGCCTGCCGCACATTCATCCTCACGCGTTCCGGCACACCGCTGCATCAACCATGATTGCCAACGGCGTTGACCTTGTAACGGCTGCCGGTGAATTGGGACACGTCAGCGCCACCACAACCGCCAATATTTACGCGCATCAGATAGCGGAAGCAAAGGCAAAGGCCGAAAACGTCCGTGCCGGTATTTTTAAGCGAAACCGATAGAATCCAAAACCGATTCACCCAAAATTCACCCCTTGGGGCAATTTTAAAGCAAAAACAAAAACCGCTTAACATTGCACAAATGGCTTTGTTAAGCGGTTTTTCATTGGGTGCAGGGGGCGGATTTGAACCACCGACCTCCGGGTTATGAGATGCCATTTTTTCATTTTGTATAACCTCGAAAAACCTCGAAAACCGCTCTGTTATGCCATTTCTTGAAATCTACTTATTGTTGCGTTTCGCAATTTTGGGTGATTTTTTGAGTAAATTCACCCCAAATTCACCCCAAATTCACCCCAGGAAATAAGCCGCTATTTTTATCAAAACCGTATAGCGGAAGGCCGAATCGGAACACTTGTTTAACTCATCACACTGCGCGGCGATTTCACGCCGCGACAGCCCTTTGGAGTGCTTCGGCAGGAGTGAGCGGTTCCGGGCTGGGGTTTTCTCCAAAAGGCCGCAAAGGCTCTGAACCGTATAGGGTCGAACGGCTTGTACTGCCGCAATCTTTACAACGTATTCGCATGCCGTCTGTATTATAATACACGCTAATGCCTTTGACTTCTGCCGCGCCGCCGCAAAACGGACAGCGCGCAAGCTGTTCGTGCTTTAAAACGTGGTGTACGGTTGGCGTTGATTCACAATTGACAATCTCATATGTTCCAAATTCTACGTTATCACCGTTATCTCTGAAATACGTATACATTTCCATTACCTCCGTGTATTTTTGTTATATAGGCCTTTACAACAGCCTTATGTTGTGATATAATAAACATGAGTTTTCTGATGCTTTATGCATCCCTGCCCCTTGCACTGCGCCAACAGTGCAGGGGCGTTTTTGTCTGGTTCGATGGTGTACGTGATGCGCTCTGCCCTTTCAATTCCTCCGGCTGATGTTTTATCAATATAGGTCACGGCAAACATCCTCATTATGGTACAATACTGTGGCTTCAAGGTTCGGCAATTCCTCCCATGGCAAGTCGTTTAATTCGGCAAAGCTTATATCATTTAGAATATTAACAATCAGCCACACAATGCCGTTGCATTCCTCTTTGACCTTTTTTTTGACCGCTTCAATCACCTTTTGCCGTGGTGCGTTTTCCGGGGCTTTTACCATGGCGCAAACCGTGTAAGCTTCATTCTGTTCGCGGATGCCTATTTTTAAACGGTATGTCATACTATCACCCCCTATGCTATTGAAAAGCGGCGTGTAACGCTTTCCTTGGCGAAACTGTCGTACAAGTCTTTGTGAGTAGCCTTAAAGGCTGTCGTGTCGAATCTCGTGCTTTTAACGGTGGTATAACGTACCTTGTATTCACCTGTCACAAGTTCCGTAACATTGCGCGCCGTCATTTCGGCTTTGACTACATCTTTAATGGTTTCAATCTCCTGTGCCAATTCCTCGGCCATGCGCTGCAATTCGCGCAGCTCCTTAATTTTCGCTTTCAAACTCTGTTCACTCATTTGTCAACATCCTTTCACTGTTTTTTGCTCTCTTGAGCTTACAAGTATATTATACTACGTACACAGTAACATGTCAACTGGCATTTTTAACAATAATGTGTACGTATTTTTGTTAATTTTGACTGTGTACACAAGTACATATCTATGGTATACTATATGTTAGAGGTGGAAAAGGAGGCAAAAAATATGGCGAACAGTGAAAAGAAAACGCAATATGACATCGAATACAAAAAAAAACACTTAAAAAGAATACCGCTTGATGTAACCAAAGAAAAGTATCGAGAAATCAAAGACGCTGCCGACAAAAGTAACGAATCTGTTAACGGTTTTATAAAAAAAGCTATTGATAGCAGATTATACAGGTAATTGTGCAGCCGTGCACTGTTAACTTTTCTGTATATATGGTATAATAGATACATACTAATCAAGGAGTTGAACCAAATGGAAGTTAAAACATCCCCGGCCAAAAGGGCAGCTAATGACAGATGGGATAAAGAGCACATGACAACACTTGGATGCAGGGTAAAAAAAGACGAGGCCGAATTGTTTAAAGCATATGCGCGTGATAAGGGGAAAACCTCTAACACCGTGCTGAAAGAGTTTGTTTTTGATTGTATCGGGAAAAACGAAGAATAATAGGTGGTGAAGGTATGGGACAAATTGAAAAGCTGCTGCAAAGTATTATGAGCGGACAGCATGACAAGCATATACGTTTTCACGATTTACAAACAATACTAAAGCGCATGGGTTTTCGGGAAAGAATAAAAGGCGATCACTTTATATATACTAAAATCGGAATTGCTGAAAAAATTAATATACAGCCAAACGGCAATATGGCTAAACCGTATCAAGTAAAGCAAGTACGGAGCATAATATTAAAATATAAGCTGGGAGTTGATGACGATGTACAATTATGAGGTTATCATGTATTGGAGTAAGGACGATAACGCATTTATTACCGAAGTGCCGGAACTGCCCGGCTGCATGGCAGACGGTAAAACAAGGCTTGAAGCGATAGAAAACACGGAAAGAATTATCAAAGAATGGATAGAAACAGCCCTGGAAGATGGGGAGGACATCCCCGAACCCAAAGGGCGGCTTGCGTATGCCTAAGCATTGCAGCGTGGGTTTAATAAAATCTAACAATTAGCATCTAACATTTTGTTTTTCGTGTAGAATTGTTAGAAAAACGCCATCTAACATTTTTACACGGAAAAACATTGTTTTGTTTAATTGTTAGAAAGATTGTTAGACCGAAAACCCGCATAAAATAAGGCTTTTTATTACTTTTCTAACATTCTAACATTTTTTCCAGATCGGAAGAGCACACGTCTGAACTCCAGTCACCGATGTATCTCG
>UQYH01000142.1 GCA_900545185.1 uncultured Eubacteriales bacterium
TTTTCCATATAAAATCAGTAAAGGATTGTACAAAATACGCTCTATATAACCGACAACGCTTTGACAGAAAAAACCGCTCAGTGCAAACTGAGCGGTTTTATATATTGTATACCTAATTATTTAATCATGCTTGCAACTTCGTTAGCAAAGTCGTCATCACGTTTTTCAAGGCCTTCGCCCTTTTCATAACGAGTGAATTTAACGATTTCGATTTCGGAACCGATTTGACCTGCAACTTCCTTCATCAAAGCAGATACCTTCTTATCGGGATCCTTAATGAAGGGCTGATCGATTAAGCAGATTTCCTTAAAGTATTTTGCAATTCTGCCGTTTACCATCTTTTCGGCAATGTTCTGCGGCTTGCCTTCGTTGATAGCTTGTGCCATCAGGATTTCTTTTTCCTTTTCAACGGTTTCAGCCGGTACATCATTCTCTGTGATGAACTGCGGATTTGCAGCAGCAACCTGCATTGCAATGTCTCTTGCAAATTCAGCAAAAGCATCCTTAGAGGCAGCTGCGGGATCCGAAAGCTTAAAGTCAACCAAAACGCCGATTCTGCCGCCGCCGTGGATGTAAGCTTCGCAAATGCCCTCATTACGCTCAAAACGACGAATGTTCATGTTTTCACCGATGGTTGCAATTTTCTCCGTCAGCATTTCGCCGATGGTTTTGCTTTCATCTTCAAAGAATTTCTGATTTAAAAGCGCATTGTCTCCGTCACCGCTTACACAGCAAGGATTTTTAACAGCAATATGCTTTGCAACGTCTGCAACAAACTTTTTAAAGTCCGCATTCTTGGCAACAAAATCTGTTTCAGAGTTAACTTCAAGCAGTACGCCAACGGTCTTGTCATCGGAAAGGTATGCCTCAACAATACCTTCGGCTGCAATTCTGCCGGACTTTTTAGCGGCAGCAGCCAAACCTTTTTCTCTTAACAGTTCAATTGCCTTATCCATATCGCCGCCTGCTTCGGTCAGCGCTTTTTTACAATCCATCATACCGCAACCGGTACGCTCTCTTAACGTTTTAACATCAGCAGCTGTAAAAGCCATGTTAATCTCCTCTTTTCTATTTAATCTTTCCGCTAAAGTATGGTGCTTATTCAGCAGCCGCTTCATCACTGGCTGATTCAGAAGCTTCGGCCTCGGCTGCGGCTTCGTCGGCATCTGTGCCCTGACGGCCTTCCATAATTGCATTTGCAATAGTAGAAGCAATCAGTTTAACCGCACGGATAGCATCATCATTACCCGGAATTACGTAGTCAACCTCTTCGGGATCGCAGTTGGTATCTACAATTGCAACAACGGGAATACCCAGCTTTTTAGCTTCGGCAATTGCAATTTTTTCTTTTCTGGGATCAACAATAAACAAAGCACTGGGCAGCTTTTTCATATCCTTGATGCCGCCTAAGAATTTTTCCAGCTTCTCTCTCTCGTGCTTTAAGTTTAAAACTTCCTTTTTGGGCAGCAAATCAAATGTGCCGTCCTCTTCCATACGGGTCAGCTGCTCTAAGCGGTCAATACGTTGTTTAATGGTCTTAAAGTTGGTCAGCATACCGCCCAGCCATCTTGCGTTAACCCAATACATGCCAACGCGCTCGGCTTCTTCTTTAATGGATTCCTGTGCCTGCTTTTTGGTGCCGACAAACAAAATGTCGCCGCCTTCTTGCGCAATGTCACGGATGAAGTTGTATGCTTCTTCGATTTTCTTAACGGTTTTCTGCAAATCGATAATGTAGATACCGTTACGCTCTGTGAAAATGTACTCCGCCATTTTGGGGTTCCATCTTCTTGTCTGATGTCCGAAATGGACGCCTGCTTCCAGCAGTTGTTTCATTGAAATTACTGACATTTCTGTCACCTCCGGTTTTATTTGCATAACCTCCGCGACGGTCTGCTTTAACAGGAACCGACATGCGGCACCGCCTGTTAAATCACATCGCGTGCGTATTTGCCAAAATAGTATATCACATTTGCCGCAAAAATGCAAGAAAATTTTACATTTTTGCGGCAAATACATGCTATTGATTGTATTATACTTTCAAATACTTACGTACCGATATTAAACTGCCGACAGCACCTAAGCCGATGCCCATCAACAGGAATACGCCGATCAGCCAAAAAATAATTTGCTCCAGCGGAATGAAATCGACAAAGCCGATTTGCAGCGACATAAACACGCCGACCAAGCCTTCATATCCCAGTGCCACAAAACCACTGGAAAAAGCAGCGCCCAAAATACCAATCAGCATACCCTCGATAATGAACGGCCAGCGGATAAACCAGTCCGTTGCGCCGACAAATTTCATAATGTTAATTTCCTTGCGGCGCGAAAAAACCGTCAATTTAATTGTGTTGGAAATAATAAAAACCGAAATCACCGCCAGTGCAGCCATAATCCAAATGCTCATATGACTGATGTAGCCGGAAGCCTTTGTCAGCTTTTGAATCGTATCGTTATTGCTGATGACCTTTGAAACACCCTCCATCGGACGGATAGCTTCAACCGTTTCGGCAGCCTGCGTTAAATCCGCACAACGGATTTTATACCAGTCACGCAGCGGATTATCTTCGTTTTGGTAATTATCCAAAAGAGAGGCGTTTTCGCCAAACTGCTCGCGAAGCTTATTCAGCCTTTCATCCTTGGATTCAAAAATGACCTCCGAAACATTCGGAACCGTTTTCAGCTTTTCACCCAGAGTTTCTGTTTGCTCCGGGGTGAAATTTTCATCCACGGTCAGGGTAATTTCATAGTCCGATTCTACCTTTGTGACCATATGGTTTAAATTTAAAGCCAAAACCATAAAAAGGCCGAACATTAAAAGGCTGGCCACAACCGTAAAAACGGAAGCAAGACTCATCCAGCCGTTAGAGAATACGTTTTTAAAAGCTTCTCTTACAAAATATTTCACACTGTTAATTTTCATATCCGTATACTCCTCTGGCTTCGTCACGTGCAATCACGCCGTCCTCAATGGCGATAACACGTTTTTTCATCTGATCCACAATATCTTTTGCATGCGTCGCCATAATGACCGTTGTGCCGCGCTTATTGATGTCGCTTAGCAGATCCACGATTTCCTGTGCCGTTTTGGGATTTAAATTACCCGTTGGTTCATCAGCAATTAAAAAGGCCGGATTGTTGACGAGCGCACGCGCCAGCGCAACGCGCTGCTGCTCACCGCCGGAAAGCTGCGACGGCAGCGCACGCGCCTTGTGCGAAAGACCGACCATGCTTAAAACATTCGGAACCTGACGGCGGATTTCCCGGCGGCTGGCACCCACAATTTCCATTGCAAACGATACGTTTTCGTAGACCGTTTTTTTAGGCAGCAGCCTAAAATCCTGGAAAACGACACCCATATTACGGCGCAGATATGGAATTTGACTTTGCTTTAACGCATTGACATTCACGCTGTTAATAATTACGTCACCCGAAGTTGCTGTTTCCTCATGCATCAAAAGCTTAATCAAGGTTGATTTACCCGAACCGGACGGGCCGACAATAAAGACAAACTCACCGCGTTCGATAAAAAAGCTGATATTATCAAGCGCTTTTGTGCCGTTATCGTATATTTTTGAAACATTACTGAATATAATCATAATTGACTCCTACACTCTTTAAAATTTTGCAGAGTTGGCACGCAGATATTTGTTAACCAAAATGGCAACCTTAAAAATAACCGCATCATCAAATCTGCGCAAATCAAGCCCCGTTAAGCGTTCAATTTTATCCAAACGATACACTAAAGTATTTCTGTGGACGAATAACTGACGGGAGGTTTCGCTGACATTTAAGTTGTTTTCAAAAAACTTGTAAATGGTCTGAATGGTTTCTTCATCCAGCACATTAATGCTCTCTTTTTTAAAGATTTCATCTAAAAACAGTTCGCACAGCTTGCTGGGCAGCTGATAAATCAAACGTCCGATGCCCAGCGTATCGTAACTCAATATGTATTTATCGCTGTCAAAAACACGTCCGATTTCTAAGGCAATCTGCGCCTCGGAATAGGAACGGGCAATGTCGTTAATCGAATCGGTCGGGGTGCCCATGCCGACGTAAACCTGCAGCATCAGTTCGGAATTAACGGTTTCAACAATGCTTTTGGCGATCTTTGTCAACAGCTCACGGTTGTAACCGGCAGGCAGCGCCTTAATTAATACAATATTTAAATTGTCAATACCAATCACAAAATCCTGTTCGGGGAACATATTTTGTAAAATATGCTGCACCGATATATCGGTCGGCTCCTGAAGCTGAACAATGTAAACAATGCGCGGTGTGTCCATATCAATCTGCAATTCGCCGGAATGCAGAAAAATATCACCGGGCAGCACATTGCCAAGCAAAACGTTTTTTAAATAATTCGCCTTGTCATATTTATCACCGCAGTGCAGCTGCATATTGGAAAGGCTGACAGATAAAAGCAAGCACAGCTTTTGTGTCTCGCTGTCAATCCCCTGCACATATACTATATAATCCATCATGTTACGCATACCAAAAGCAACAAAGGTGCAATCCGAAACCGTAAAGGCTTTACCGTTGCTGACGTTTGTCATAACCGCATCATATGCAATATCTTCATGAATCGGTTCGCCCACACAGGCAATTACCGTACCGGAGTTATTGATAACACCCATTGTTTTTCCTGATACGGTTTTCATTTGCTCGAGCATTGGTTGAAAAACTTGTCCCAGCATTTTTATAATCCTCCGTTCGCAAACATTCAACATTTGAATCA
>UQYH01000143.1 GCA_900545185.1 uncultured Eubacteriales bacterium
AAAGTATTTTGAGTACTATAAATAATGCTTTTTTCATTGCTTGTCTCCTTTTCCGTTTTCCGCATATCCCACAACGGATATTACCAACCCTATTGCGCCTATGCCCCAAGTGATATACTCCAAATGCCCTGCGGCGGATATTTCAATGCATATTGCAAAAAGAATTACCGCAATGCCGAGAACCATCTTCTTCATTATCCGCACCCCCTCAGTCATTTAAAAATTCTTCCCAATAAACTTCAAAAATCTTATATGTATCAGCCTTTTTGCCAATAAGATAATATCGTGTTACCTCGCCGTCACCGACTTGCGGAGCTAAACTCAGTGATTTCTCGTTATGCTTTAATTCGGTTTCGACTTTTGCAATGCCAAATTCGCTTATACCCAAATGATTCAGTCTTTCGTAAATTTCCCGCTTATTTTTCTCCGAAATATCTTTCAGGTCATCTTTTTCCAAAAGCTCCAAATCATCAATGCAAATTTTACTATAGTAAATCCCGTCCTTAAAATTTTTTTCTTCGTTTTCTATAGCCGCAAGTAATGATTCATCTTCGATAACAGCTTTCATCTTCCCAAAAGAGCCTGACGTCATATTGTGATAAAACTCATAAATCACCAGCTCCCACTCATTTTCAACCGAGTCATCCGTAAGAAGAACTCTATCGTCGGATATAAATCTTTTTTCCAAGTTTATATCAAGTATCGGAAGCTTTGATTCATCGACATAATGTTCTGTCAGATACTGTTCATAATCTTTATTTTCATTGCTTTTATTTGTATATACCTGTGCCGGTCCGTCTGAACCGCCGATTATGCCGATGCTTGAATTATCGCACGCAGTCAGCAGCAGGCAGCACGCCGCAAGCATTAAAGTTATTGTCCGTTTCAAAAAATCAACCTCCGTATATACAATTTTGAAATCTGTAAAGCTGCATCATTTTTTTAAAATAATAAACTGTTTTTTGTGAGACATACAAAGTTAGTCAAGGCCTCAGGTACAAAAAAAGGGCAGTCGAAGCGGCTGCCCTAAGGGGATATGCGCAAGCATTGTTATTGTATCGCCAATGCCTGCGCATCGTTTTGCAACAGTGGTTTATGCGTCGAAAATATACCTTATGTTACAACCGGGTCATCCTTATTCCAGATTTTCAATCATACGGGCAAATACAGCCGCTGCCTGCGCTCTTGTTGTATTTGCATTCGGCAAAAAGCTGCCGTCATCATTGCCTTTCATAAGCAGGTTTGCAGCCGCCCAGCTTACGGCGTTTCTTGCATAGCCGGAAATAAAGCTGTTGTCCGTATAGGCCGTGTTGCCGTTTGATTCTACGTCATATCCTTTGAAATTTGCGTAGCGGTAAAGAATTGTTGCCATCTGTTCGCGGGTAATCGGATCGTTCGGTGCAAAACGGTCTTTTGAAACACCGGAAACAATGCCGTTTGCATTTGCCCAGGCCACCGCCCTGTCGTAATAACCGCCGATTTCAACATCCACAAACACGGAACCTCCGGCTTGCGGCTCTTTCTCCATACGGTAGATAATCATGACAAACATTGCCCTGGTCACATATGAGTCAGGTGAGAATTCCATTTCGGCTGTACCCTTCATCAAGCCGAAATCATATGCAAATTTCACCGAAAAGTAAAACCAATCTCTTTTCTTCACGTCACCGAACGGATTTTCCCACTCGTTGTCGGGTTTGACCTTGATGTCCTTTTGTTTCTTTTTGAGTATGCTGCCCGTCACCGCATTGATTCGGTAAGTCCACTGTGTTTTTTTGTCCGCAAAGACGAGATGATAATAAGGCGTTTTAATGCCGCCGTCTACCAATTCTTCCTCCAAAAAGGTAACCCTTTCGGTGCAGCCGGCATCATCAACGGCAATCTTTTTTGCGTCGGCAAGCAGAATATATCTTCTGCCGTAGATGATGTCGCCCGTTTTTGCGTCAATCTGGTAGTAATACTGATTTTTGCCGGTATAAAACTCCAGCAAATAGCATTGCTTGCCTTGATAATGATTTAGCTCGGCTTTGGTGAAGACAATTTTTTGCGCGTATTTGTCAAGCTCGGCATCCTTCAGCGCGATTTTCTTTGCTTCCTCCAAAGAGATATAATCCTGCTCATCGGTGTTCTTGCTTTTCTTTTCAAGGATAGCGCCGCTTACCGCATTGATTCGGTATGTCCACTGCGTTTTTCTGTCGGTAAATACAAGCCGGTAGTAAGGTGTTTTAATGCCGCCGTCTACCAATTCTTCTTCGGTAAAGGTAACCTTTTCGGTGCAGCCTGCATCATCAACGGCAATCCTTTTTGCGTCGGCAAGCAGAATATATCTTCTGCCGTAGATAATCTCGCCCGTTTTTGCGTCAATCTCATAGTGATACTGATATTTACCGGTGTAAAACTCCAAAATATAGCAGGGTCTGCCTTGGTTGCGGTTAAGCTCGGTTTTGGTGAACACAATCTTTTGTGCGTATTCGTCAAGCTTGGCGTCCTTCAGAGCGATTTTCTTTGCTTCCTCCAAGGAAATGAAATTCGCACCGCCGATATCATCAATATGCTTTCCCATCACGGAGCCGCTTATCGCATTGATTCGGTATGTCCACTGCGTATTGTTGTCTGCAAAGACAAGCAGATAATACGGTGTTTTAATACCGCCGTCTACCAATTCCTCCTCCAAAAAAGTAACCTTGTCGCTGCATTCGGCATCATCAACGGCAATCCTTTTTGCATCGGCAAGCAGAATATATCTTCTGCCATAGATAATGTCGCCCGTTTTTGCATCAATCTCATAGTGATACTGATATTTACCGGTGTAAAACTCCAACAGGTAATATGGCTTGCCCTGATTGCGGATTAGCTCCTCTTTGGTGAACACAATCTTTTCCGCGTTTTCAATAAGACCGGCGTCATTAAGCGCTATTGATTTTGCTTTTTCCAAAGAGATTAAATCCGCCTCGCCAATATTCTTCTCTTTCTTTTCGAGTATATCGCCGCTTACCGCATTGATTCGGTAAGTCCACTGCGTCTTATTGTCTGCAAAGACAAGCAGATAATACGGCGTTTTGATGCCGCCGTCCACCAATTCTTCCTCTGTAAAGGTAACCTTTTCTGTGCAGCCCGCATCATCAACGGCAATCTTTTTTGCTTCGGTAAGCAGAATATATCTTCTGCCGTAGATAACTTCTCCCGTCTTTGCGTCAATCTCATAATGATACTGATTTTCCCCTGTATAAAAATCCAGCAGGTAGCAGGGTCTGCCTTTATTACGGCTCAGTACCTCTTTGGTGAACGTTATTTTTTGTTTATCTCTGTCAAGCCCGGCGTCTTTAAGTGCAATTTCTTTTGCCTCATCCAAAGAGATAAACTTTGCCGTATCCGTAACAAGCTCTGCGGTCTTTGATTCTTCCGTAATCTTTACAGCCTTCGATTCATCCGCAAATGCCGTCAGTGGTATAAGCGAAAGCAACAGTACTATACAAAGCAGAATGGAAACCGGTTTTTTTGTTTTGCGTTTCATGTTTCATGACCTCCTTTTTTGTAATTTCATCTTGTGTCGCAGCTTTCTGTTTATGCCGAAGTGCGAACATCCGGCGGTTTTTTCTTTCATAGGCAGCACGCTCCTTTCGGGTATGTAGTCACCTATCGTATTTTCGGCGTAAGAACGAAAAAAGGTGAGCCCGATTTCAAAATACTTTGAAAACGAACACACCTTAATAAATACCCGCAAACGAATAGCGGAAAAAGGCAAATCTGCGCCTATGCCGCGAGTAAATGTATGTATTGATTTTACGCCGTCGCTTCATACTTGCCAAATCCTTTCTATAATACTTCCTTGTAAATATAATTTATCACATTTTTCTGTTCTTGTCAATGCTTTTTAGGTGATTTCAGCAATTTCGACGTTTTGCACAATGAAAATGTTTGTGAATTTTTTCGTTTTTCCTAAATGCGGAAAAATAAGTAGAAAGTTTTCAACCTTTATGATATGATTTAGGTGACAAATCCAAACATACAAAAGGTGTTGTATGCTATAAAAGACTTATTTAAGCTGCCTTTGCCACGCGTTATTATTGTACCTCGAAAAATGGAACCCCCACGACTTTAACACACCTCTTGTTTCCTCGTCCGGCTTTCCGTCAAAGAAAAACTGAATGCGGTTTATCTCCTTATTCACAATTACCTTTCCCGATTCAAACTCAACAGGTTCAAAATCAAGTTCCCGCAGTTTTTCCAACTCATTAATTCTCAGCTTTATGCTCCGTATATTCTGATTGTTATTTGTGAGTGAATAGGTCGGAAACGGTCTGCCTTCATAGTTTTTCTTTGCTGCATTGTCAAGTTTTTCAGCGCTTTCATCACTTATACCGTCACAGCCAATGCAAGTTCCGTTTTTCTTGTAATACTCGTTTATAGCCCTCATTTTTTCCTGACTTTCTTCAAAACCGAGGAGCTTATCTTTAAGTTTTTGTATTGCTTCGGGATCATCAGACGATATTGCCGTGTTATTTTCTGCCGCCTCTGCCTTTGCCCTTAATTCATCAGCTTTGCTCTGTTCACGGAATGCCGATTCAAACTTATCGTTTATACGTTTACGATAATTTCTGTCGGATCGCTCCGAATGATGTCCAACGATTATCGGCTGCCCGAAAGGAATTGCCTCTGACATTTTTCTTGCCGAATCGTATGTATCTGACGCTCTTTTTTCGGC
>UQYH01000144.1 GCA_900545185.1 uncultured Eubacteriales bacterium
GCTCCCTACTGTAGGTCAATATGACTTATTCCAAAAATAAAATTGGGGCTGTAAAAGAATCACTTTTACAGCCCCTTAAAGTTTATTCCATCTCGAACATGCCTGTATACAACTGATAATATTTACCCTTATCGGCAATCAGGCTTTCGTGGTCGCCGCGCTCGATAATTTCGCCGTGCTCCAGCACCATAATGGCGTTGGAGTTACGCACGGTGGAAAGACGGTGCGCAATGACAAACACGGTGCGGCCTGCCATCAGCTTATCCATTCCCTTTTCAATCAGCGCTTCGGTACGAGTATCGATGGAGCTTGTGGCTTCGTCCAAAATCAACACGGGCGGATCGGCCACTGCGGCGCGTGCTATGGAAAGCAGCTGACGCTGGCCTTGCGACAGGTTGCCGCCGTCGCCGGTGATAACCGTATCATAGCCGTGCGGTAAATGGCGGATAAAGGTGTGCGCGTTGGCGAGCTTTGCGGCTTCTTCGATCTCTTCATCCGTTGCGTCTAACCGACCGTAACGGATGTTATCCCGTATGGTGCCGGTAAACAGGTGTGCATCCTGCAATACCATAGAAAGCGAACGGCGTAAATCCGGCTTTTTAATGTCGGTAATCGGGATGCCGTCATAGATAATTTTTCCTTCCGGCACATCGTAAAAGCGATTCATTAAATTGGTAATAGTTGTTTTGCCTGCGCCGGTGGAGCCGACAAAGGCAATTTTTTGTCCCGGCTTGGCATACAGGCTGACGTCCTTCAAAACAATTTTATCCGGCTCATAGCCAAAGGTAACGTCCTCTAAGCGAACATCGCCGCGAACCTTGGTTAAACGTGCGCTGCCGTCCGGCTGCGGCTGTTTCCATGCCCAGCACTCAGTACGGTGATCAGCTTCGCGCAGGCAGCCGTTTGCATCATGTTCGGCATATACAAGCGTTACGGTACCGTTATCCGTTTCGGGTGTTTCGTCAATTAAAGCAAAAATACGCTCGGCACCGGCCAAGGCTGTTAAAATGCTGTTAAACTGCTGCGAAATCTGCGTAATCGGGCGGCTGAAGGAGCGTGTATATTGCAAAAAGGCACCGATGGTACCAATATCCATCAGACCGTTTACGGCCAAAACACCGCCTGCCACGGCAGTTAAAGCATAGTGCAGATACGAGAGGTTACCCATAATAGGCATCAGAATGTTGGCAAAGGCGTTGGCATTGGTTGCCGCATGGCACAAATCCTCATTCAGCTTGTCAAAATCGCCTTTAATACGATCCTCACGGCAAAATACCTTAACAACCTTCTGCCCCTCTATCATCTCTTCAATATAGCCGTTCACGCGCCCCAATTCCTCTTGCTGACGCTTAAAGTAATAACCGCTTTTGCCGCCGATTTTTTTAACAACCAGCAGCATAACGGCCAGCATAACCAAGACCAGCAGCGTTAAAACGGGGCTGAGCACCACCATCATAATAAATACACTCAAAACGGTCAGTCCCGATGAGATAAACTGCGGTATGCCCATGCTGACAACCTCACGGAGTGTATCCGTATCGTTGGTAAAGCGGCTCATCAGTTCGCCGTGCGTGTGTGTGTCGAAAAACCGAATCGGCAGCCGCTGCATGGCGGTAAACAAATCCGTCCGCACGTTTTTAAGCGTGGTGGTAGAAACGGTGAGCATTAAACGATTGTAAATATAAGTGGCGGCCGCACCGACCAGATAAATGCCGCCCATCATCAGCAGCATGGCGGCAAATCCGCTTAAGTTTACGTTTTTCTGTCCGATAAACGGCACCAAATATTCATTGAGTACAGGCTTTAAAAAATATGTGCCTGCCACATCGGCTACGGCGCTTAAAATAATACAAAGCACAATCAGCACAAGCCGCCCTTTAAACGGTTTCATATAACTGAAAATGCGCAGCAAGGTCTTTTTTGCGTTCTTTGGCTTGCGCACAGGGCCTCTTCCCGGCCCTCTTCCCGGTCCCGGCATTTAAGCCACCCCCTTTTGCTGAGATTCATATACTTCTCGATAAATTTCATTGGTAGCCAAAAGCTCATCGTGCGTGCCGATGGCGTTAATGTGTCCGTCATCCATAACCACAATTTTATCGGCATCGCATACCGAGGTGACGCGCTGGGCGATGATGATGGTCGTTGTACCGGCCAGCTGCTCGCGCAGCGCCGTGCGAATTTTGGCATCCGTTGCCGTGTCAACGGCGCTGGTGCTGTCATCCAAAATAATAATTTTCGGCTTTTTCAGCAGGGCGCGCGCGATGCAAAGACGTTGCTTTTGGCCGCCGGATACGTTCACGCCGCCTTGCCCCAAATCCGTTTCGTACCCCTTGGGGAAGGACATGATGAAGTCGTGCGCCTGCGCGGCCTTACAGGCCGCTTCAATTTCCTCCTGTGTGGCGTTTTCGTTGCCCCACCTTAAGTTTTCGGCAATGGTGCCGGAAAACAGCACATTTTTTTGCAGCACCATACCGACGGCGGCACGCAGGTTTTCCAAAGAATATTCACGCACATCGCGGCCGCCGACCAAAACACGGCCGCTTTCCGTATCGTAAAGACGCGGAATCAGCTGCACCAGGCTGGTTTTGGCTGAGCCGGTACCGCCGATGATGCCGACGGTTTCACCCGGCGCAATGGTTAGATTAATATGCTCTAAATTTAAGTTTTCGGGATCTTTGGCATAGGAAAACGAAACATCCTCAAACGCAACCGAGCCTTCCGATACGGTTTTGTCGGATATAACATCCGGGATGTCGAGTTTTTCGTCCAGCACCTCAACAATACGGGCGATGGAGGCACGGCTCATAACGATGTTCACAAAAATCATGGAAAGCATCATTAAAGACATTAAAATTTGTGTTACGTAACTGATAAAGCTGATCAGCTCGCCGTTTTCCATTGTGCCGGCAATGACCATGTTACCGCCGAACCATAAAACAGCAATGATACAGCCGTACACAACCATTTGCATCAGCGGCATGTTGCAGATTAGTACACGTTCCGCCTTTACCTGTGCCGCACGAAGCAGCTCGGCATTATTTTCAAATTTTTTGTTTTCGTAATCCTCACGCACAAAGGCCTTTACCACGCGGATGGCAATTAAATCCTCTTGAATCGAGCCGTTCATGCGGTCGTAACAGGTCAGCATTTGACGAAAACGCGGAAAAGCAAGCTTCATAATGATAATCAGCGCCACGGCCAAAATCGGGATGGCAACCAAAAAAATAACGGCCAGCTTTGCATTGATGCTTGCTGCCATAAAGGTGGCGCTGACGAGCATAATCGGTGAGCGGACAAACACACGAATCAGCATCATAAAGGTGTTTTGCGCATTGGTCACATCCGTTGTAAGACGCGTAATAAGGGACGCGGTGCTGAAACGATCGGTGTTGGCGAATGAAAATTCCTGAATTTTATGGAATACTGCTTGCCGTACGTTTTTACCGAAGCCCATACCGCCCGTTGCGGCAAATTTGGCTGAAAGCGCGCCGCAGGCCAATGACAAAAGCGACATCAGCACCATCATGCTGCCGGTTCGGGCAATGTAGGCCACATCGCGGTTTGCAATCCCGACATCAATAATTTTGGCCATGTAGAACGGGATTCGGATTTCCAGCAGGACTTCAAAAATAATGGTAATCGGCGCCAAAACGGCATATTTACCATAACCCTTTAAACAGGGCACAAGTTTTTTAAACATGGAAACACTCCTCTGCCTATAAATATGAAAAAAGCGGAACGCATAGCGGATATGCGTTCCTGACATGTATATACATTTTGAAATTTACGATTGTAGCATAACTTCCAGTGCGGTCAGCTGATTTTCGTATTTGACCTGCTTTTTTTTGCTGTTGCCGATTTGCATGGCCTCTTGCGGACGCACGGTTAAAAACAATCCGTCCGGCAGGTCTGCCATATTGCGGAACGGTGCCAGCTCCTTCAGCGGAATTTTAACATAATCGCTTTGCGGCTCGTGTCCTGCAAACATTTTCAGTTCGGCATAGGTTGCTGCAAGCTGCTGATCTTTAAAATAGGTAAACATATTCTCATCCACAATTTGCAGTGCGCTCTCTGCCGAGGAGAGGGAAGCCATCAGCTTTGTCTGATAGGCTACGTAAACCTCCGGGTCGCTTTGCTGCATGCTGTCGTCTAAATTAATATATTCAATCGTAACGGTAGATTTGCCGTCGTTATTATAATCAAGCGGCATTTCGGCAAATGCGGCTGTGGCCTCGTCCCAAGCATCATAGCTGACGTAGAGCTTTGATGCCGCCAAAATGGTAACATCCGGCTTGACGGAAAACACAGTGGATTTTAAAATGGAAATAACGGCAATGACCAGCAAAACCGCTATAATGGTGGGGATTTTATAGTAATCCAAAAAGTGCTGCCAGCGCTGCCCTTTGGGCACCTCCGACGGTTTATACATATGGTCGGCCATGATGATTCCTCCCGTTTTATCAATCAACTTATCAATCAACAGCACAAAAAAGTGCGTATACGCGCGTGTCGCTTGTATCGACACGCTTCAAGCCGAAATCTCTCTTCGAGAGCTTTCGCTTGAGCATAAGGGCTTTCGCTCGCGCGGCGCTCACCGCGCCAGCCCTTTAT
>UQYH01000145.1 GCA_900545185.1 uncultured Eubacteriales bacterium
TGTTCGTTGTTGTCAATGTGTTTGTGTATCAAAACATGCGCAGCGTAACCAATGAGCACATTGCACACGAAAACTACTACGAAACAAAGCGGATTGCGGATTCTGCCGAATCCATTTTTCGTGAGCTTGATTTTATATTGAACTATATTTGGGGTAATCGGTACATTCAAACCTACATTGTTTCTCCCAAGCCGGATCAGCTGATTTATGATATTAACAGTAAAATACATGAGGAAATTTCGATGTTTTCGGTCATTTACGATTACATTGATTCCATCTATATTTATTGCCGTGCCTATGATCGTGTTTTTACGTCCGAAGGGGATAAACCCATGGACGAGCTTTCGGACATCAACTGGGTACGGGTGTACAGCGGACTGGAAAACGGAGAATTTAAGGCGTGGCTCCGTAAAAAGGACGATGTGTACCCCTATGTTTATACATATATGCGCAAGACCAGCTATAACGGGCAGGACGGCGCAGTTCCAAAACACTGGTTGCGCTTTCCAAGCTGCTGCGCTTTGGACTGGGCAACGAGGACAAGTTTGTTTCGGTGGGAGAAGAAGTCGCCTACACAAAAATTTATGTGAATATTTTAAAAATGCGTTAT
Organism: uncultured Eubacteriales bacterium; assembly: GCA_900545185.1. Lineage (GTDB taxonomy): Bacteria > Bacillota > Clostridia > UBA1381 > UBA9506 > UMGS755. Next base: position 611 of record UQYH01000145.1, read on the forward strand.
ATTGATTTGTTTGACGTAACGTATGATGTGGACGCTTCTGTGGCAGATAAACGTATTTTAAAGCTTTGCTTGCAGCCGCTTGTTGAAAATGCCATTAACCACGGCTTGATAGAAAAAGAGCATGACGGGCACATTACCATTTCCATTCAAAATCAAAAAGGGCTTTTATCGATTGAAGTTACCGATAACGGCGTTGGCATGAGTGAGGAAGCGTTACAAAAGCTGCGCGAACGTATTTATGAGAATGCTGTCATTGGCGGCAAACAAATCGGCATCAAAAATGTACGGCAGCGCATTAAGCTTTTATACGGCGAACAATATGACATTGAAATATACAGCAGGGAAGGCGAGGGGACTCGGATTTGCTTTAAGGTACCTATGCTTTAAAACAACATTCAATCTTTTATGACGGTGAAGGCAATCATTAGCTTTTGCCGTCTTATTTTTTGCACAGGAGTGCATTTGGTGACCAAAAGTCACCAAAGTAACCAAATTGCACTTTACGCTGCCGAAAAACTGCGATACAATTATGATAGGCATCATTTGAAATCGGAGGGAAAGCAGATGGATTATAAGCAAAATCAAATGTCAAATGAGGACAGAATGAAATGGTTTACAGAAGCCAAGCTGGGTATTTTCATACATTGGGGCTTTATTCCGTTTTGGGTGTGGGTGAGTCCTGGTCATTTTTTAAAGGTGAAATTTCGTATGAGGACTATATGAAGCAGTTGGATGGCTTCACGGCCGCCAACTACAATCCGGATGCCTGGGCGGAACTGTTTGAAAAAGCAGGCGCCAAATATGTGGTTTTAACCACAAAGCATCACGATGGCGTGGCGCTTTGGGATACCAAGGCAAGCCATTTGAACGTTGTGGAAAAAACACCGGCAGGGCGCGACTTGATTCGTCCGTACTGCGCTGCGCTGCGCGCGCACAACATGAAGGTCGGCTTATATTTTTCTCATTTGGATTGGAGTCATCCCGATTATGCTTCCATCCGTCCGAAAAGTGATGATTGGTGGTCAAACAGTCCGTTTAATACACCGCCGAAGGGTCAGCCCGATGATATAAAGCGGTGGAACCGTTATCTGCAATTCCACAAAGCACAGCTGACAGAGCTTTTAACCAATTTCGGGACGGTGGATTTACTTTGGTTTGACGGTGTTTGGGAAAGAACACCGGAGCTGTGGCACTTTAAAGAAATGAATGACTATATCCGTTCTTTAAATCCCGAAATTATTATCAACAGCCGTATCGGCGGCTACGGCGATTATAAAACACCCGAACAGGCTATGCCGGTTTCGGCGCCGGACGGCATTTGGGAATTTTGCGTGACGCTGAATGATTCTTGGGGCTATCAGCCGCAGGATCATAATTATAAAAGCCTGCACCAGCTTATTCGTATTTTTACCGAATGTATCGGCATGGACGGCAATCTTTTGCTGGATATAGGTCCCAAAGCGGACGGCAGCATTGACGAGCGTGCGCAAGAGCTCTTGCTGGGTTTGGGCGAATGGATTCACAGAAACAGCGAGGCGGTTTATCAGACAGAGCGTGGTTTACCTCTGGGATTATTTTTCGGGAACAGTACCGTCTCAAACGACAGAAAAAAGCTGTTTTTGTTTTACTACGACTTACCCTCCGGCCCGATTGCATTAAAAGGGGTGCGGAACAAAATTAAGCGCATCAGTGTATTGGGGCATGACGCATCGCTTACCTTTGCGGTTAACGGCGGATTTGAACGCATGCCGGGCATTGTGTGGATTGATGTGCCGCAGACGTTGTGTGATCCGCATTGCACGGTTTTGCAGGTTGAACCGGAAGGAGAGCTTGATTTGTACACGGGCCAGGGTGGCGGTATTCAATAACAGCAATATTTGCAATGTTTTTGCAACTTTTTCAATAGAAACAGGAACATCATGTGTGGTACAATGATAATAGAGACAGAAATAGCAAGAAGGAGAGAAGAACAGTGAAGGAATTTAAAAAGGACAAATTGGACGTTAAAATTGCGGACAGCCGTGCAGCCATGGGCGACATTGCCGGACGCGATATTGCGGATTGCATTTTGCGGCTGCAAAAGGAAAAGGACGAAATTAACATCATTTTTGCCGCAGCGCCTTCTCAAAACGAAACACTTGCCAAGCTGCTGACGGTTCAAGAAATTGATTGGAGCAAAATTAACGCTTTTCATATGGATGAATATATCGGCCTGGCAGAGGATGCACCGCAGCGCTTCGGTAACTTTTTGAAGGAAGCCATTTTCGGCCGTGTACCGTTTAAAAGCGTGCATTACATAAACGGCGGTGCAGAGGATATTGCAGCAGAGTGTGCGCGCTACAGTGCACTTTTGGCAGAATATCCGACGGATATTGTATGCCTTGGTATCGGTGAAAACGGTCACATTGCGTTTAACGATCCGCCGGTTGCGGATTTTAACGATGCGGCGGTGATTAAGCCTGTGCAGCTGGACGAAATCTGCCGTCATCAGCAGGTGAATGACGGCTGCTTTAAGACCATTGACGAGGTGCCGACCCATGCCTTGACACTGACTGTTCCCACCTTGTATAAGGCCGATTATCTGTTTTGCAGTGTGCCGGCGGCAACCAAGGCCGCGGCTGTGTATGCTATGCTGCATGACGATATTTCGGAAAAGTGTCCGGCAACCATTTTGCGCCGTCATGACCATGCTGTTTTGTATTGTGACCCGGACAGTGCGGCGAGACTGTAGGAGAGAGCTATGATTACAAAGCTGACCAACGGAAAAATAATTGAAAACGGCACGGTGACGGAGGGCAAATCGCTGTATTTGCAGGATGGCGTGATTATGGCATTAACAGAGGAAGCATTGCCGCATGACGCTTTCATGGATGTGGACGGACAATATATTTCGGCCGGATTTATTGACATTCATACGCACGGCGGCGGTGGTTTTGATGTTATGGACGGCGGCACAGAGCCGATTTTGGGTGCGGCAGATATGCATGCGCAGCACGGTACAACGGCCATTCTGCCAACCAGTCTGGCTTGTTCAACGCCTGTTTTAATGCAATTTTTGACAGATATGAAAACGGCCATGCAAAAGCGGCCGAATATCTTGGGCGCTCATTTAGAAGGGCCGTATTTTGCATTGGAGCAGAGCGGTGCGCAGAATCCGGACTATATTAAACCGCCATGCAAGGAAGAATATGATGCGCTTTTGGATTTGGGAAAAGGCGTGATCCGACGGTGGAGTTTTTCGCCCGAACTGGAGGGGAGCGAAGCGTTTTGCCGTACTCTGCTGGAGCATGGCGTTATCCCGTCCATTGCGCACACAAACGCCGAGCTTTGCGATGTGGAAAGAGTATATAACATCGGCTGCCGTTTTATTACGCATTTATATTCGTGCATGTCAACCATTACGCGGCATAAGGGCTTTCGCCATCTCGGCGTTATCGAATCAGCTTATTATTTTGATGATATGGAAGCCGAAATTATTGCAGACGGCAAGCATTTGCCGCCGGAGCTGCTGAAGCTGATTGTTAAACTAAAGGGGACGGATCGGATTTGTTTGGTAACGGACTCTATGCGTGGCGCCGGTATGCCGGACGGTGAATCTTTACTTGGCCGCAAGGGCGAGGCAATGCCCTGCGTGATTGAGGACGGCGTGGCCAAGCTGCCGGACAGAAGCGCGTTTGCCGGCAGTGTTGCCACAGCAGACCGTTTGGTGCGCACAATGGTGCAGCAAGCAGGTCTTAATGTGGCAGAAGCAGTGCAGATGATGACGAAAAATCCGGCACGGCTTTTGGGGCTTACACAAAAGGGAGCATTACAGCCGGGCTATGATGCCGATGTGGTTGTGTTTGATGAAAACATCAATGTGTCCCATGTTTTTATACAGGGCGCACAGGTAGGCACAAGTTGTGATATACGAACCCGTTTTTTAAAGTGAATTTTACGCATTACGGTGTCAAAATGCTCGCAAATA
>UQYH01000146.1 GCA_900545185.1 uncultured Eubacteriales bacterium
CCACGGCGAGAAAAACATCACTTTTGACGAGGAATATGTGGCCTTTGACCTGGAAACAACGGGCCTTTCCTCCAAGAAGGATAAAATTATCGAAATTGGTGCCGTGATCCTGAAAAACGGCCGGGAGGTGGACCGGTTCCAGACCTTTGTAGACCCGGAGCGGCATCTGGAACCGAAAATCGTCGAATTGACGGGTATCACCGAGGATATGCTCAAGGGCGCACCGAAAATAGAAGAAGTTCTGCCAAAATTCCTGGAATTCTGCGGGGACGGGGTGCTGGTGGCCCACAATTCCGACTTCGACACGGGCTTCATCCGGGCGGAGTGCCTGCGGCAGGGCTATGAATTTACCGCAACGGCTCTGGACACCCTGATTCTTTCTCAGAATCTCATGCCCCAGCTGAACAAATTCAAGCTGGACATCGTTTCCCGTCGGCGTGACAGATAAAATCATACCGCGGCCGAACTTTTTGTGCGAAACAACATCCCCGGCCGCATAGGTAAGAGAAGCGGCCTTTTTCTGCTCCTTATCCTTAGAAAGAGCGCTGAGAAGCGATTGTGTATCATCGTAGAATTTATAATCCTTTTTCTTTTGCGGTGCATCGATTTTTTTCGCTTCGTTTTCTTTTACCAAGGCGTTTACACATTCCATCGGGATTTCCTCTAAAAATCGTGACGGCATGGTATAACTGCCGCTGCCGTAACGGTTTCGATAGGCGGCGTGCGAAATACTAAGGTGCAACTTGGCGCGTGTAATGCCGACATAGCAAAGACGCCGTTCTTCTTCGATGTCATCATCCGTAACGGCCATTGTGCCGGGGAAAAGTCCTTCCTCCATGCCGCAGAGAAATACATGCGGAAATTCCAGTCCTTTGGCGCTATGCAGCGTCATTAACACAACGCTGTCTAAGCTTTCGTCATAATTGTCAACATCTGAAACCAGCGCCGTTAATTCCAAAAAGCCGGAGAGTGTCGGCTCGTTTTCAATGTTGCGTTCATATTCCACTGCGGCGTTTACAAACTCCTGCAGGTTCTCTAAGCGCGTTTGATTTTCGACCGTATCCTCATTTTCCAGCATGGCACGATAGCCGCTTTCGCGCAGTACAATTTCAATAATGGCAGACGGTTTTTCATCCGCACAAAGGCCTTGCAGGCGGCGAATTAAACGTGTAAAGCTCATAACCTTGTCAGCTATGCGGATCAGATCGGGTGATTGATCGGCCGTTTCCATCACGGTAAAAAGGCTGACATCACGCTGCGCTGCCGCTTCCGATACTTTTTCCAGTGTGGCGGCACCGATTTTACGGGTCGGTTCATTCACCACGCGCAGCAGGCTGATGTTGTCGTTGGGGTTTTGCACAAGGCGCAAATAGGCAAGTGCATCCTTTACTTCCTTGCGGTCGTAAAATCGCAGACCGGCCAATACGCGGTAGGGAATACCGTGTCCGTTTAACGTTGTTTCAATGACACGTGACTGAATGTTTGTACGGTACAAAATGGCACAATCGGCGTAATGTCCGCCGCCTTTTACGGTATCTTCAATCTGACGGGCAATAAATTCTGCCTCGTCATATTCGTTATCCGCACGGAATAAATCAATGGGTGTGCCGCTGCCGTTTTGCGTCCACAGCTGCTTGCCCTTACGTCCCTTGTTATTGGCAATAACGGCGTTGGCCGCGTCTAAAATCACCTGTGTGGAACGATAATTTTGCTCCAGCTTAATGATTTCGGCACCGGGGAAGTCTTTTTCAAAATTTAAAATATTTTGAATGTTGGCACCGCGGAATTTATAAATACTTTGGTCATCATCGCCCACAACACAAATATTTTCGTGCCCCTGTGCCAGCAGGCTGACCAGCATGGACTGCGAGTTGTTCGTATCCTGATACTCATCGACAAATATGTAATGAAACTGCCGCTGATAGCGCAAAAGCACCTCCGATTCCTGCGAAAGCAGACGGACGGTTTGCATAATAATATCATCAAAATCGAGTGCGTTGGCTTCTGTCAGCTGCTTTTGATACAGCGCATATGCTTTGGCAATCAGCTCCTTGCGATAGTTTCCTTCGTTTATAGAGAGGTATTCGGCCGGGCCGTACAATTCATCCTTTGCGGTTGAAATTTCATAAAGAACACTGCGCGGTGAGAGGGTCTTTTCATCTATATTCAGGGTCTTTAAAACACGCTTCATTAACGTTTTTTGGTCAGCCGAATCATATATGACAAAATCGCGGTCGTGTGTGCCCAAACGGTCGATATCGCGGCGCAGTATGCGCATGCAAACCGAGTGAAAGGTTCCGATCCACATTTCGCCCGCGTTTTCGCCGACGGCGTTTTCAATCCGTTCTTTCATTTCGTTAGCGGCCTTGTTTGTAAAGGTAATGGCCAAAATCTGCCACGGCTGCGCCAGCTTTTTCTCTAAAATATAAGCTATTTTGTTAACGACAACCGTTGTTTTGCCGCTGCCTGCACCGGCTAAAATCAAAAGCGGTCCGTTGGTGGTGACAATGGCTTTTTTTTGCGCTTCGTTAAAGCGGTCTAAATTAATCATAATCTATCTGCGATTCCTTTCATCATGGATAGTGCGCGTTCTGAAATTTTGCGGTAACGTTCCCGTTTGTTGCGTTCGCGTTCGTCAAGTGAATCTATAATGCCGAAGTTAATATTCATCGGCTGAAAATTTTTGCCTGCATAGGTGGCAATGTAATGTCCCAATGCGCCCGTTGCGGTTGCAGAGGGGAAAATGACAGGGTCTTTACCCAGCAGATAATGAGCGGCATTGATGCCGGCCACAATGCCGGAGGCTGCCGATTCGATATACCCCTCCACACCCGTCATTTGTCCGGCAAAATAAAGACCGGGACGTGTTTTGAAGGCAAAGGTGGCATCCAAAAGATCGGGCGCATGCAAATACGTGTTGCGGTGCATAACACCATAACGGACAAATTCGGCCTGCTCAAGACCCGGAATCATAGAAAAAACACGTTTTTGCTCACCGAATTTTAAATGAGTCTGAAAGCCGACAAGGTTATACAAGGTGCCTTCCTTATTATCTTGCCGCAGCTGTACAACGGCGTGGTAGCGTTTGCCTGTTTCGGGATGCTCCAGTCCGACGGGCTTTAAGGGGCCGAAGGTTAATGCCTGCTCGCCGCGGCGCGCCATAACCTCTACCGGCATGCAGCCTTCAAACACCTTTTCATCCTCAAAGTCTTTGACCGGTGCGGCTTCGGCCGCAATCAATTCGTTATAAAAGGCGGTGTATTCCTCTTTGGTCATGGGACAATTGATATAGTCCGCCGTGCCGCGGTCATACCGCGCTTTGCGGAACACCTTGCTCATGTCAATGGATTCTGCCGTGATGATTGGTGCGGCGGCATCGTAAAAATACAACTGATTGTTGCCGCAAAGTGCGCCGATTTTTTCGGACAAAAGAGGAGAGGTTAAAGGGCCGGATGCAACGATAACGCAGTCTGCATCGGGAATATCGGTGACCTCCTCCGAAATGAGACGGATGTTTTGGCAGGAGGTAACCGCATCGGTCACATGCTGTGAAAAGAAAGTACGATCCACGGCCAAGGCGCCGCCGGCCGGTACGCGGCATGCATCGGCTGCCTGCATAATAACAGAGCCTAAAAGGCGCATTTCTTCTTTTAATAAGCCTGCACCGTTTTCCGGGCCTTCTGCACGCAAAGAATTGGAGCAGACCAGCTCGGCTAAGGTGTTCAGACTGTGCGCCGGGGTGTGCTTTTGGGGCTTCATTTCGTATAAATCAACATCTATTCCACGTTTGGCAAGCTGCATGGCTGCTTCACAGCCGGCTAAGCCGCCGCCGATTACGATTGCTTTCATGGTTGTCTCCTTTTTGGAAAAATTACCGCATTATTTTTTTCGGCAAGTCATTGCCAACTTATAATAGTCTACCACAACCGTGCTGATTTTGTCAATAAATGATGAAAAGAAAAAGCGTCGAACCGTAAAAACGGTTTGGCGCTCAGACTGTCGAAAAACTGTATTATAATTAAAACCGGGGAGTTGGGGCTGTTTAAAAAGTCCTAAAATCACAAAAAGGAACTCTTGTTGAGAGCCTTTTTGATTTTTCTTTAAAAAACATTAAATTTGGGGGCAGCAAAATAAACTCATATTTAAATGAGCAAAATTTACAATATTTTCTTT
>UQYH01000147.1 GCA_900545185.1 uncultured Eubacteriales bacterium
TTAATACTTTAAATATCAGCCTAAACGCTTTGCTTTGGGGGTTTCCCGCTCCGATTCTTCTGGCTATTCTTTTAAACGAAGTGAAAAACATTAAGTTTAAAAAAACCATTCAAACAGTATCGTATATGCCGCATTTTATTTCGCTTGTTGTTGTCTGCGGCATGATCAAAATGTTCGTGGCAGATACAGGTGCCGTTACGAAGTTCTTTGTGGCTTTGGGTGTTACCGAATCACAATCGCTTTTGGGGGTAAAGGAATATTTTGTACCGATTTATGTTATCAGTGGTATCTGGCAGGAAATCGGCTGGAGCTCTATCATATACCTTGCCGCTCTGGCCGGCATTAATCAAGAGCTTTATGAGGCGGCATGGATAGACGGCGCAGGGCATTTCCGTCAGATGGTTCATGTGACGCTGCCGGGTCTTGCGCCTACCATCGTGGTATTGCTCATTTTAAGAATGGGTTCGGTTATGACAACGGGATTTGAAAAAATTATTTTGCTATACAATCCGCTGACATACGATACGGCAGATGTCATTGCCAGCTACGTATACAGACGCGGCTTGGTAGAATCGAATTTCAGCTATTCATCGGCAGTCGGCTTGTTTAATTCTGTTATTAATTTTGCTTTAATTATAACGGCCAACAGAATCAGCCGCATTGTCAACAACAGTTCACTTTGGTAGGGAGGGAGCAACATGAAGGAAGGCATTTCGAGAAAAATATTTGTCGTGTTAAACACCATAATTCTTGTTTTTATAGGCATTGTATGCTTTTACCCGATGTGGTATGTGATTTGTGCTTCGTTTTCAGAGCCGATGCGCCTGATGGCTTATAACGGTCTTTTGGGGGTTCCTCTTTCTCCTACCCTGGTGGCCTACAAGACAATTTTAAAGACAAATTTAATTTGGACGGGATACTTAAATACCATTATCATTATTGTGTTCGGGGTTACGCTCAATATGGTCATGACGATACTTGCGGCATATTTTTTCAGCAGAAAAGGGCTGATGCACTCCAAAAAGCTGTTTTTATTTGTTTTGTTTACCATGTTTTTCAGCGGCGGTATAGTACCGACCTATATCATGATGAAATGGATGAGGCTTTTGGATAATCTGCTGGTGTTAATTTTACCGGTTGCCATCAGCACGAATAACATGATTATTTTAAGAACGGCGTTTTACAATGTCCCCGACAGCTTAGAAGAAGCGGCGCGGATTGACGGAGCCGGTAATCTGGTGATTCTGACACAGGTTATCATGCCTTTAATTATTCCGACAATGGCGGTTATCGGCCTGTACTACGGTGTAAGCCACTGGAACAGCTGGTTTAGCGCATCCATTTATATCACAAATAAAAAGCTGTTTCCGCTGCAGCTGGTATTAAGAGAACTGCTCATCAGCCACGATTCGGCGCTGATGTCTGAGGCTATGGAGGCAGAAATGGCGAAAAAGGCAATGCTCAGCGAAACGGTTAAGTATTGTGCCATTACGGTTGCAACGGTGCCGATTTTATGTATTTATCCCTTTCTGCAAAAGTATTTCGTAAAAGGTGTTATGGTTGGAGCAGTTAAGGAATAGCATGAAAGGAACAGCAGCGAAAGGAGAGAAATAAAATGAAACGAATTTCAGGCTTTCTTCTTGCAGCGATTTTTATATTCTGCAGTATATCATTTGTTTCGGCTGCAGACTTCCTGCCGGAGGATGAGGGAGAAGAAGGACAGCAGACAACGCAAAGTATCAATCTTGCCTATTTAAAGCCGGTTACGGCCTCAAGCCAGCGGGATAACTTTGTGTTTGTAGCCAATGCAGTCAATGACGGAAATCTGATTCAGCGCTGGGAGCCGGGTGAAATGCCCTGTTGGATTATGATTGATTTGGAAAAATCGGTTTATTTTGATGAAATGAGGATTTATACCATCGGAAGCGCCGATGATTACAGAATCTCAGGCTCTGATGACGGAGAGAATTGGTTTAAAATTACAGACCATACAATCGGCGGTGTCATTTTGTCGGGTGATTTTACCCTTTCGCTCTCGGTCAGTGCAACATACCGCTATGTAAAGCTTGAGGTCAACAAGTCTGATATGGGTCAGGATTTCGGTATTTACGAGTGGGAAATCCGCGCGCCGGCCGAATCGACAGGGGACACAGGTTCGGACGCAACAGACCCCTCGGATTCATCGGGCGCAGAGGATGAAGGGCCGGCACTGCTGTTTTATCTCTATCCGCGCGATACGGCGCAAAACAGAGAGAAAATACGCCACCTTGCAAGGCTTGGCATTGTTGAGGGCTTTGAGGATGAAACCTTCCGCGGAAACCGAAAGGTATCACGCGGTGAGTTTGTTAAAAGCACGGTCAGGCTTCTTAATCTTGCGGTTACGCCCCCGGCAGACATACCGTTTGAAGATGTACCCAAGGCTCACGGATACTTTTCGTATATCGGCACCGCAGCAAGTCACGGCATCCTTTTAGGTGACGGAAGCGGTTACTTTCGTCCCGATGACCCGATAAGCGTTTCAGAAGCGGTTAAAATCATTGTAGAAGCTCTCGGCTACAAAGCCTTGGCGGTGCATAAGGGTGGCTATCCCAACGGTTATTTTACCACAGCAAACGAGTTAAAACTGCTTGCCGGTTTTCCGAAGGAGGGCAGCATCACCCGCGCCAATCTGGTTAACCTTATGTATCAGGCCATGAATACAAAAATGACGGTTATCAGCAGTTTGGTTGGCGAAGATGCAATATTTGCAAGAGAAAAAACGGTATTAGAGCAGTGCTTTGAAATTTATAAAGACATAGGCATTGTATATACGGACGGACATACCTCCTTTGAGGGCGGCTCCGCGCCGGGTAATATGATTACAATAAACGGAAAAGAATATTCCGCCGATACATACTTCCCGGAAATATACATCGGAAACCGCGTGGAGTTTTACTATAAGGATGGTGTTATTCTTTCTGCCGAAAAATACCGCGATACCGTTATCACAGAGATTGATAAGGAGGATATTGAGGCGCTGTCCGATACAGAGGTGCGCTTTAATCAGGAGGAAAAAACCAAACGAATTTCATTCTCGGGCGGCTTGACAATCATTTATAACGGCTCTGTCCTCAGCTCTTACAGCGCCCGGACATTAATGCCGGACTATGGCGTAATCCGCTGCATGGATTGGAACGGCGACGGGATCTGTGAGGTTCTTTATATAGATGATGCGCTGCAAATGAAGGCAGGTGTTGTCAGCGATGATACCGTAACGGATGCCGACAATCCGGAATTTCGTCTGAAAATCAAGGGTGACAGCAGATACATGGTTTTTCAAAACGGCAAACAAATAGAAATGCCGACAGCAGACAGTATTTTGACTGTTTTTGCCGATCGGTATACCGTTAAAAACGGTGTAAAGCTTCCGGATACCAAGGCTCTTAATGTCTGCCGTATTGAAGTGTCAAACAAAACAATAAACGGGCGCATCGAATCGGTTATAAAGGATGAAAAAAAGATATTGATTAACGGTGTTGTCTATCGGTATATGCCGGAGCTTGAAGCGAAGCTTATACCGGGGCTTACCCTGCGGTTTTATGTAGACTTTTTTGGCAGAATCTGCCGCGCAGGGGATAGCGATTCGTTTGATAATTATGTTTACTTTATGGGCGTTTCTTCACCCTCCGGCCTGCATGCGCCGCAGTTTAAAATATTTGATCAGGAAAAAACAGACACCGTTCACCTGGAAAGCAGGGTTAGGATTAACGGCTCGGCGGCCACCGATATTCGGGCGGCACTGCAGAAAGCGGGGCTGGTTGATTCAAGCGGCAACAGCGTACCGCAGCTGATTAAAATTAAGAAAAATCTTGAGGGCAAAATATCATCTGTCAACACGGCCGTTGCAGGAACTGATTTTGAACCCGGTATAGGCTCGAAGGATATGCAGATGATGTTTTTCAGAGCTGCCGGTGCCGGATATTCATTTTTCTACTTTATGCTGGAGGAAGGCGCAACAATTTTCGAGGTTCCGAAAGAGCCGGAAACGGCACGTGATAAAGACTATAAAA
>UQYH01000148.1 GCA_900545185.1 uncultured Eubacteriales bacterium
AAATAGCACAAAACAAGGCTGTAAAACTATGGTTTACAGCCCTGTTTTGTGCTTACTTGAGAATCAGTGTTATATCACGTTCAATCGGTTCATTGAAAACCATGTGATGGTATACATCCTTCTTTTCGCCTTCAATTAAAAACTGAACCTTATCCACATTGGAAAGCTCGGTTAAAGAGTCCACAATTGAGTAAATCGTCAACAGCTCAGCAGACGTTCCCACGTTGTTTTTCGACACAAACTCTGAGGAGAGGTTTACAAAGCAAACCCTGTCCTTTGTTTCCACTGACCGGATTTTGGTCTCCTGCGGAATGGTACGGCCTGCATTCTGGCTTTTAGGACCGCGAATCAGCTCGCTGACAATCAGCTTTTCAAGCGATTCGCCGCGGGCAACCTGTATTCTGCGAATTTCCTTCACCAAATATTCAGCATTTAAATCTGAAAAATACAGCGTTATGTTCGACTCTTCTTCACGCAGCGCATCGGCATCAAACACCACATCCGATTCCTTTAAAACGCCCTGCGCTTCTCCGCTGGCGGTTTGCAGCGGCTGTCCCTCCACGGTCAGCAGAACCCGATCCACCCCTTTAATAGAGCAAAGGGATTTGACAACCGAAGCCAGTGCCAATACGTCGTATATGCTTTGTTCATGATAAAACTCTTTTGTAACATCCAGTGTCACCTGGCCTTGATCCTCCGCAATGGAAATCAGCTGTGTCCCGGCACGAATAGGACGTGTCAAATCCTGCTGTGTCGGCCCCTCCAGCAGCTTTTCCATAACATAGCGCGGCAGTTCCTCCCGTGTTACGCCTTCCTCAATGTCTAAATTGACGGCCGTTAAGTCTGCCCCTTCCTTGTTGGCAAAATATAGTACTGCTGTTTTTTGCACCAAATTTTTCGGTGCCTCGGTCGGTGCTGGCTTTTTAGGTGCGCAGCCGCTGATAAACAGCAAGCTCACCAAAAAGAACACCATAAATCGTTTCATTGTTTTCATATATGCCTCCATCACGCAGACAGAAAAACGCAAGGTTTGCCCGTCTGAATTATATTCCTATTTTTATTGTACTATAAAATCATTAAAAAAAAGTGACAATTTGATTAAATTCTTGCCTGCAGATAAAATTACATCCGTTAGAACGTAAAACACGTAGTAGTTTGAAAGATATATACGCAAAAAACAGCATTTGCACGCAAAGCCTTAAGCCTTGTGTCACAAAGCTGCTCTATTTTTGATTAATCTGTTTTTCCAAAGCGGCCAATTTTTTGGCCTGCTCGTCATAACTGCGTTTTAGCTTTACATAATCATCCGCCAAATTAAGAGCTGTTAAAACCGCCGTTAAGGCCGTATTCAGCTCAGGGTTACCCCCGGCAATCTGTTTCATCTTTTTATCCACCAAATCGGCAATTCCCAGCATATAAGCGCGTGATTCGCCGGAGGTGATGGTATATTCCCTGCCGTTAATGTGAACTGCAAGCTTATTTTTTTCAGACATAATTGCCTCCCTCTGTTTGCCCTGCCACGGCTATGCATGTCACCGATGCAATTTGAAACCGCAAGTGCTTTTTAAAACCAAGCCGCCATAGGCAAGCCAAAACACGTGCATAACATTGTGTGGGCAAATTTTTATTCAGGCCAGCTCTGCCTCTATAATTTCATCCATAATTGCCTCAATTTCTCGTTGATTTTTTGACTTGGCAACAACCAGCTCGCTGACCAAAATCTGCTTTGCGCTGGATAACATTTTACGCTCACCCGTAGATAAGCCGCGAATCCTGTCCCGATGCATCAGATTTTTTACAACGTAAACAACATCTAAAATGTTACCGCTTTTAATACGCGACATATTTTCGCGGTACCGCTTGTTCCAGTTAGAGTCCATATCCGTCGGGCAATCCTTAAAAGCCTGTAAAACCTTATCGGCTTCTTCGTTGTTAATCACATCACGCAGCCCAACCTCTTCGGCATTTTGCATAGGAACCATAACCTTCATATTCCCAATCGGAATCCGCATAATATAATAATTTTGCTTAACACCCATAATTTCTCGTTCTTCAATTGCTTCAATAACGCCTGCGCCATGCATGGGGCAAACGATTTTAGAGCCTATTCGATATTGCATTGCTAAAAGACCTCCATATCCGGGTGCAATAACCAAACCTATATTTCTATTGTAATACAATTTGGCGAAGTTGTCAAGCTTTTACAAAAAAAGAGATTTTTAAACAAAAAAAATTCTTGACACATGCTTGTTTCATTGTTATAATATACATGTTGTCACATTTTAACAAAACATACATATCCTGTCAATAAAGGGGAGTAGCTTCCGGCATGCATGCAAGGCCGGAACATCGTGCGTCAATACGGCTTTTGCCCGCTGATGTTTTAAAAAGCAAGACTTTTATTGAAGCTGACCGCATGGCGGTTCATTCAGCTTCGGTAAAAGTCTTTTTTTATGATAAAATATTGTGCAAACAGCATGTTTTGACTGTATTTTGCACAAACTAACGCAAGGAGAGGATGTAAATGGAAATTATTTTTGAAAGCCTGCTGAATCTAACCTGGCAGCAGGGCGTTATGTGGCTGATCGGCGGCATACTCATCTATCTTGCCATTAAAAAGGATATGGAACCGGCGCTTTTGCTGCCGATTGGTTTCGGTGCCATTTTGGTAAACCTGCCCATGTCCGGTGCCGTAACCCAGCTGATTGACGGGGTACGCGAATTAGGCCCGATTGACATTTTGTTTGATGCCGGTATTGCCAACGAACTGTTCCCGCTTTTATTGTTTATCGGCATTGGCGCTATGATTGATTTTTCGCCGCTTTTGTGCAATCCCAAGCTATTGTTTTTCGGTGCCGGAGCACAGTTTGGTATTTTCTTTACCTTCAGTGTTGCTGCTCTGTTCGGCTTTTCCCTGCCGGATGCGTTATCCATCGGCATTATCGGTGCGGCAGACGGTCCCACCTCTATTTTTGTGGCCAATTATCTGCACTCAAATTATTTGGGCGCCATTATTGTTGCCGCTTATTCCTATATGGCGCTGGTACCCATTATTCAACCGGCCGTCATTCGTCTGCTGACCACAAAGGAAGAACGTAAAATCCGCATGGAATACGGTGCAAACAGCGTTTCAAAAACCGTTAAAATTCTTTTCCCCATTGTTATCACCATCATTGCCGGTTTAATTGCACCGCGCTCTGTAGCGCTGATTGGCTTTTTAATGTTTGGTAACCTTCTGCGCGAATGCGGTGTGCTGCGCAGCCTTTCCGAAACCGCACAAAACGCCTTAGCCAATTTAATTACGCTTTTGCTGGGCTTAACCATTGCCTCTAAAATGCGTGCCGAGCTGTTTTTAACGCCGCAAACGCTTCTGATTATGGGGCTTGGTCTTGTCGCCTTTATTTTTGATACGGCAGGCGGCGTAATTTTAGCAAAAATCATTAACTTATTTACCAAAAAGAAGATCAACCCCATGGTGGGTGCTGCCGGTATCTCGGCCTTCCCTATGTCTGCGCGCGTTGTGCATCGCATGGGACTGAAAGAAGATCCGCAAAACTTTTTGTTAATGCACGCAGCCGGTGCCAATGTTGCCGGACAGATTGCCTCTGTAATCGCCGGAGGTCTGCTTTTAAATTTGTTATCGTAGGAGGAGCATTATGCTGAATTTTGAAAATTTTATGGAAACCCTACCCATCTCCGGCCTGGGACTTTTGGGCGTATTTGTCGTCATGGCCCTGGTTTATATTTCGGTTAAAGTGCTGTGCCGTCTGTTTAAAGCCGATCATGATAAGGCTGATTCAAATCCATCGGCTTAGGCACGAGTTGTGCCTAGACATTGGAGAGTTGCCAAAGGAAGAACAATAGAGCTGTAACATATACATTTCTATCTGTATGTTGTTACAGCTCTATTGTTTTGTTTGCACCGTAATCTTTAGATCGTTAAAGTGTAAGAGTGTTTTATACTTGCAAAAGTCTTCATTTTGTGACAAAATATTTATTGGCAAT
>UQYH01000149.1 GCA_900545185.1 uncultured Eubacteriales bacterium
AATAGATATATGACAATTGCATATTGGCTGTAAAAAGAATGGAGCGAATGGAATGAAGCAGTTGAATTTAGATTTGATAGATAAAACAAAACCGATTTATATGATCGGCATCGGCGGTATCAGCATGAGCGCGCTGGCAATGATTTTGCAAAATGCGGGCTTTGCCGTTTGCGGTTCGGATTTTAAAGAAAGCGCCATGACACGTGAGCTATCTGCGCACGGCATTTTGGTGCATATTGGGCACAACGCCGAAAATATAGGGGATGTATCCGCTGTGGTATACACGGCAGCCATCCACGAGGACAATCCGGAGCTGATCCGTGCGCATCAGCTGGATGTGCCCGTTGCGGAACGTGCTGTTTTGCTGGGTGAAATTATGAAACGTTTTCAAACACCGATCGCCGTCAGCGGCACGCATGGTAAAACAACGTCTACCTCTATGCTGGCCGAAGTTTTGCTGGCGGCAGAGCTTGACCCCACCATTTTAGTCGGCGGTATTTTGCCCTCTATCGGCAGCAACATGCGTGTGGGCGGTCACAAATATCTTGTGACGGAGGCCTGCGAATATTGCGGCAGCTTTTTGAAGTTTTTCCCAAAAATCAGCTTGATTTTGAATGTGGAAGAGGATCATTTGGATTATTTTAAAGATATACATGCCATTGTGGACTGTTTTCATGCCTTTGCGGAAAAAACACCTGCCGATGGTGTTTTGATTGTAAATTATGATGATGCAAATGCCATGCAGGCCGTAAAGGGCATCAAAAGGCCGATGCTGACCTTTTCTGTTGCTTCCGATGCGGCTGATTTTACGGCACGGGATATTACCTTTGGTGCAAACGGTTGTGCAAGCTTTACCATTTTGCGACGCGGTACTGTCTTTATGCAGGCAACCCTCGCCGTGCCGGGCTTGCACAATGTGAAAAATGCATTGGCTGTAGCGGCCGCGGCTGATTATATGGGCATTGCGCCGGAAATCATCCAAAAGGGCTTTTCGCATTTCGGCGGCGCTAAGCGTCGGTTTGAAGAACTGGGGCAATATAAAGGCGCGCATGTGATTGATGACTATGCGCATCATCCTACTGAGATTCGCGCTACGCTGGAGACGGCACGCAAGGCAGCCGGAACAAAACGCGTTCTTGCAGTGTTTCAGCCGCACACGTACACAAGAGCCTTTAAGCTGAAAAATGAATTTGCGGAAAGCTTTGCGGAATGTGATAGGGTGCTTGTGGCTGATATTTATGCGGCACGTGAAAAAGATACGGGTCTAATTTCTTCGCGTGATTTGGCGCATCTGATTGACGAAAAAACGCACAACGCGCAGTATGTCGGCAGCTTGAAGGCCGCGGCAGATATGCTGGCACAAGAGGCCGAAGAAGGGGACTATATTATTTTGCTGGGTGCCGGTGATGTCAACACCATCGGCGACATGCTGCTTTCAAAATAAGAAACAACAAGGGATAAGGAGCTTTTATACAATGAAAATCAGAGATATGGTGTTTTGCGCGTTGTTTGCGGCCTTAACGGCTGTGGCTGCACAAATTTTGCTGCCGCTGCCGTTTACGCCGATTCCCGTTTCGATGGCGCTTTTGGTGCCCATGCTTGCCGGGCGGCTTTTGGGCTTTAAACGCGGTGTTATTTCGCAGCTTTTATATGTTTTGCTCGGCCTTTTGGGGCTGCCGGTGTTTGCCTCTATGCGCAGCGGCGCAGGGGTGCTGTTCGGCCCCACGGGCGGCTATATCATTGGTTATATCATCACGGCGGCGGTTTGCGGCCTTGCGTGGAAAAATGACAAGGGCAGCTTTTGGAAAGGGGCGCTTTCCATGCTGTTAGGTGCGGCAGGGTGCTACCTGTGCGGAACTGTGTGGTACATAGCATTGACGCAAACCGGCTTTTTGGCGGCTTTAATGGCCTGTGTGGTACCGTTTTTGCCGGGAGAAGCGGTCAAAATTGTTGCCGGGGCATATCTTGTCAAAAAGGTTGAGCCAATTTTTAAAAATTGGGCATAAATTTCAAAATACCGCAATAGAATATACCGTATAGTGTAACCAAGCCTGTACCTTTCATTGCAGGTTCGTGTTCGGTTACATCGGATCTTTCTGTTTGCTGCCTGTGTGCGGTACGAAGGATCGATAGCGAAACAGAGGAAGGGGAGAATACGGTATGTTTAACGGTATTGAAGATAACGAAGCTTGTGTCATCGGTGTGGTTTGCGGCTACCTTACATATAGTCATGATGTGCATGGTGAGCGGTTTTATCGGTTTATGCTGCGTTCAGAGAGATTGAGTG
The DNA here is from genome assembly GCA_900545185.1 of uncultured Eubacteriales bacterium. Taxonomy (GTDB): domain Bacteria; phylum Bacillota; class Clostridia; order UBA1381; family UBA9506; genus UMGS755. The sequence goes on from UQYH01000149.1 coordinate 2,288, forward strand.
AAAACGCAGATTTGGTTTGCGTTACGGTTTCAGAGAAAATGCTGACGGAGATCAGCATTGATTTGGGATTGCGCCTTAAAATTTGCGGCCAGTTCCGTTCGTATAACAATTATACGGGTCAGGGCAATAAGCTTGTGTTAACGCTTTTTGCAAAAGAAATTACAAAAGCGGATGAGGAAGAAGCGCTGAATGAAATTTATTTAAACGGTTATATTTGCAAGCCTGTTGTGTATCGGGTCACTCCGTTCGGCCGTGAAATTGCCGATATACTTTTGGCCGTCAACCGCGCTTATAATAAGTCTGATTACATCCCTTGTATTGCCTGGGGCCGAAATGCCAGATTTGCCAAGCATTTGGAGGTCGGGCAAAATGTAAAAATCTGGGGACGTATGCAGTCACGAGAATATCAAAAAAAATTAAGTGAAACAGAGGTTGTGACCAAAACGGCCTTTGAAGTTTCTGTGAATCGCCTTGAAGCAGGCGAAAACATACGCGAGAAAAAGGAGACAGCTTACCTTGGAGAAGAAAACAGCCATTTTATTTGATTTGGACGGAACGCTGACCGACCCCATGCAGGGGATTACCAAATCGGTTCGGTATGCATTGCGTCATTTTGGTATAGAGCCTGAATCGCTGGAATCTTTAACGAAATTTATCGGTCCGCCGCTAAAGGGATCGTTTGAAGAATTTTACGGCTTTTCGGAGGACAAGGCGGAGCTTGCCTTGGCAAAATACAGAGAATATTTCAGTGTAACGGGCATATTTGAAAATGAGGTTTACCCCGGCATTGCCCAAATGCTTAAAACACTGCAAGAGAAGGGAAAACGCTTATATTTGGCTACTTCTAAGCCGCTGGTGTTTGCCGAACGGATTTTAAAGCATTTTGATTTGGACAGGTATTTCGATTATGTCGGCGGTAGCATGCTGGACGGTCGGCGTGTGGAAAAACAAGAGGTTATCGAGCATGTTTTGCAGGAGAAGGAAATAGTCCCTCAAAATGCCGTCATGGTGGGGGACAGACGATTTGATATAGAAGGCGCTCATGCGTCGAATCTGGCGGCCATCGGCGTTTTATACGGTTACGGCGACCGGGAAGAGCTAACGGCGGCCGGGGCAGATGCTTTGGCAGCCGATGTGGCTGAACTATCGCAAATGCTTGTATAATCATCTTATCATCAACATACTCAAAAGGGCTGTATCAATACGATACAGCCCTTTTAAAGATGTTTTAAACAAAAACTACATTGCTCTTGTTACCTTGTTGGAACGAAGGCATCTGGAGCAAACGCTAATGGTTTTCGGGGTTCCGTTAACCATAGCCTTAACCTTTCTCAAATTCGGTCTCCAAGTTCTGTTGGTTCTTTTGTGGGAATGGCTGACCTTAATACCAAAAACCAAGCCCTTTCCGCAAACTGCGCACTTTGCCATCTATCGTACACCTCCCGTATGTTCAAAAAACAATAATTACAAATACATAAAACAGCATCAACTGAGTCAAACGGTTTTACAAAGTAAAACCAGCAAATAATATTATATCAAATTATGCAGCTAAATGCAAGTGTTTTTTTAAATTT
>UQYH01000150.1 GCA_900545185.1 uncultured Eubacteriales bacterium
TGCATGACGGCAATACAATCATCCAAACAAGCGAAAACAGACGCATCCACAACGTGGGAATGTGGAGCAGGTAGGAGGGGAGAAACATGGAGACAATTCATGCCAATACAATCATCATGGCGGCGGCGCTGCTGACAGCGCTGGGGAGCCTGTTCGGGGCGGTGTTCTCAGCGTATCGGTGGTATTTAAAACAGGAAAAACAAGACCGCGACATCGCACGCATTAAAGAGGAAAACGCATTGATTTGCTTTGCGCTTTCGGCTTGCCTGGACGGCCTGCAGCAGCTTGGGGCGAATCATACCGTGCCGATTGCCAAGGATAAATTGGACAAGTATATCAACCAAAAAGCACATCAATAAAGGGGGTGAAAACGATGAAGGAGCTGAGAAAATTAATTGACGTAAAAAGCATTGTCACGCTGGTGCTGCTGGCAACGCTGGTGTTTGTGACGGCAACAAACCGCCCCATGGGCGATAACGTGTTTTTGCTGTTCTCAAACGTCACAACCATGGTGTTTACTTACTTCTTTACAAAGAAAAAAGAGGGGGAGAACGGGAAAAACGTGTAAAAAAATCCAAAAGGCAAACTGAATTATAACGCAATCGGCGGTAGGGATGGGATAAAATAAGCTGGTGCGGTAGCTAACACGTAGCTAACAAAACGTCTTTAAACGCCTTTGTTATGCGGTTGCTCTGTTCCTTGGTAAGGAAGAGGTCGGCAGTTCGACTCTGCTAGACAGCTCCACGTCGGAATGGACTTCGCTCCATTCCGATTTTTCTTTGCAGAAAAATCAGTCATATGCTCCGTCATTCCTCCTCTTTCGCAAAAAGGCACGCTCGGCTCAACTGCTCAATTGTAAACGCGTTCGCGACGTTTCGCTGTCGCTACCACCTTTTTGCGAGATGTGCCTGCGGCGCGAATATCTCTATGATTCGGCACTGTCACTTCGGAACAAGTTACGCTTGTTCCGTTTTTTTATTTTATAAAAAATCAGTTATACATTGTAAAAAACTGCCTGACATGCCGTTCTATCAAATCCACCACTTTGTCCTCGCGCTCCGGCTCACGGTCACAAAGATTGAGCCAAACGGAAACAGGCAGACAAAGCTGAGCCGCCATGATGTCCGCACCGTGATCCGACAGTTTTTTCTTTTCTATTAAAAACTCAACAAGGCCGGTAAAAAAGCGCATAACATCGGTGTAATTCTGTTTTGTCTGCACCTTTGCAAGAGTCGGATTGCGGAATTGCTCTATCGTCAGCATCTTTCTGGCTTTGGCCACCTGCGGTTCATGGAGTATGTAACGAATTTGCCCGACTATCATCTGTATAACGGAATCAACACTTAAATCTTTATCCTCTGCAAAAAAGGAAGATTGTTCCCAATTGGTTTCCGAGAAAAAGGAATGCCACTTATATTGCTCCATAACGTCCTGCATCAGCTTCTCCAAAATGTCTTGCTTGCTTGCGAAATGACTGTACATAGAAGCCTTGCGGATACCCACTTTGTCTGCAATCTGCGAAACTGATGTCGCCTCAAAGCCCTGCGTTGAAAACAGATCCAGCGCCGCATCTAATATTTTTTGTTTTGTGCTTCTGTGATCCATCGTTTATAGCCTCTCCCGATTGTAAGTTATATGTATATTATACCTACCGAACGATAGTTTGTCAACATGTTTATTATTATTATATGAAAAGAACCGCCCGGATCATTCAATTCGGACGGTTTTAATTGAAATTTTCTCTGTCACTTACCGCACGGCAAAAAAATGTTACTCGTTTTTCAAGGTTGCATAAACATCAAAAATACCGTCGGCATCATCAATTTTCAAAAATCCGTGATTCTTTTTCAAAATGACGTCAACGCTTTTCAGCCCCAAGCCGGAACCGCGCTGCTTTGTGGTTGTGTAAAATCCGTCAGCTGTATGAATCAGACAGCCGCTGTAATCATTTTTTATATGAAGCGAAAGCTGGCAATGCAAGCATTTAATTGTAATTTCAATATACTCGCCAGCCGCTTCCAAGCTGTTTTCCAGCAAATTAGAAAGCATAACGCAAAATTCCGCTTCATCGCAAAATAATTGCTCCGGCATTTGAATTTGTGCGGTATACCGAAGGCCCTTTTGTTTTGCCTTGCCGCCGTATTGCGCAAGCACCGCATTAATCAGCGTATTTTCACAATAACGCGGCAAGCTCCCGTTTCCTTTTACCGCATGCAGTTCTTTGCGCAGCAGCTCTTTGGCCCTCTCTGTATCATTATTGTCAAGATATTGTAAAAGCAGTGCGTCCCTGTGCCGCGCGTCATGACGAAAAATTCTCGCCGTCTCCTCCTTCTGCAAATAAAATTCATATTGCTTTTTTTGCAGATTCACCTGTTCTTTCATACCAAGTATCAGTTTTTCTTCTTCCATCAATTCATATGCTTTTTTAAAGGTATAAAAAATTAAAATATAAACAAGCAGCATCAAAGCATGAATGGTCAAAAGCAGCGGATAGTGGTGTGTTGCACCGCCGTTTCCCTTATAAACATAATTCACAAGGCAAATCAGCACCGTAAAAAACATAGGAATAAAGGAAAACACCCACCAGTTCACCTGTATCCGATTCATGATAGCTCTATGTTTTTTCTTTAAAAATTGCGTATATACAACAAAATATATGCAAAGCAGCACCAGTCGCAGCGCTGTAAAAAAAGACTCACTCACAGCGGTATAATCGTTGATAAACGACGACGCGTTTGTTATAATATCATATACGTTAATCCAGAGCCAAAAATTAAAAACAGTTTGTGAGATTCTATCCTTTGTAATCAGCAAAATCAGCAAAAAGTACGGCAGGCCGACCGTGAAAATGAGTACATTTCTAAGAGTCGTTATGCCCCATTTCACCAAAATATACGAATTAAGAGCCAAACAAAATACCATAACCCCCGTAAAGCAGGCATATGCTTTGGGGGCAGGCAGACGGTAATCCATCATGGCATAGCCGTCCAGCGTACAGATCAAAAGCGTAAGGAATAAAGGCACCAGCGTTTTTAAAAGGCTCATCCCGGTACCTCCGTGCCGAAAACATAATCAAAATATGCTTTTTTTGCACTTTGCAGATAGGTTCTCGATATTTTAATGATCTTGCCTCCGGTCAGGCAAAATGTGTCGTTTTAAATGCTTTCAATCTGTTCCAAATTGACCAGATAGCTTTTATGACAGCGGCAAAAACCGTGCGCCAGCAAAAAAGCTTCAAAATCCGTCAGCTTGGCATTAATTTCAATTTTTTTATTTTCCAAAAGCGTAAAAATAACCTTACGCAAATTACTCTCCAGGCACTGAATGTTGGATAGCAAAATTTTTGTTTCAACCCCTGCGTAGGTAACGGTTACATAATGCTTCTTCTTCCGCTGCATGGTCAGCCGTTTCAGACACGCCGTCAGCTGTGTTCGGTCAATCGGTTTTAAAAGGTAGTCAAACGCCAAAACACGGTAACTCTCAACGCCAAATTCCTCGCTTGAAGAAAGAAAAATGATCGGTGTTTTTGTGTCGGTTTTCCGCAAAGCCGCCGCTGTTTGAATCCCGTTTAACCCGGGCATTAAAATATCTAAAATAATCAAGTCATAAGGCAGCAGCACATGACTTTTTAAAAGCTCGGCACCTTCTGAAAACTCATTCACCGAAAAGCTTTTTAAAATCACACGCAATGCGTCAATCACATTTTGTCTTTCTGTTTTCACATCGTCACAAATGGCTATTCTCATATAATAAATCCTTTTACATAATCTTGCTTATATTTGCGGCAATCGTTTTGTTTCATGCTTACAGATACCGAACGACAGCTTTATTGTACCATAATCACAAGCCTG
>UQYH01000151.1 GCA_900545185.1 uncultured Eubacteriales bacterium
AGAAGAAAAAGCATTTCAAAAACGCGTCATTATTGAAAATAACGATTTTATGACCTTCCTGCCCTTCTGGTCTGAATATCCCTACGGTGTATTCATCACCTCCAAACGCCATTTGGGAGCGCTGACGGAAATGACAGACAGCGAAAAAGACAATTTGGCATCTATTTTAAAGCAAACTGTCGGCACATTGGACAGCTTATTTGACTACACTTTCCCATATATGATGTGTCTGCATCAAATACCGGTCAACGGTGAGGATGCAAGTGATTCTTTCCACTTCCACATTGAATTTTTCCCGCCGATGCGCTCTAAGGAGAAGCAAAAGTTTAACGCTTCCAGTGAAACAGGCGCATGGGCACACTGTAACCCGACTGCACCGGAGGAAAAGGCCGAAGAACTGCGTGCAGCCTGGAAAAAATATATGAGTAAGGAGTAAAGCACATGACAATACAAGAGATGAAGCAAGAATTTTGTAAGTTATACGGTGACGGCGGCGAAATTCGTTTTTTCCACTCCCCCGGCCGCGTCAATTTAATCGGTGAGCATACCGATTACAACGGCGGATTTGTGTTCCCGGCGGCTCTTTCTATGGGCACAACCATCGCCCTGCGTGAGCGTTCGGATCAGATTGTCCGCATGAAGGCTACCGATTTGGATGATATGGTAACAATTGATTTCAATCATTTGGATCAGTATAAAGACTTATTTTGGGGAAATTATCAGGCCGGTATTATGGACGAGCTGCAAAAAGACGGACACACATTAGTCGGCTGCGATATGCTCTATGACGACACCATTCCGCACGGCGGCGGACTTTCGTCCTCTGCTGCCATTGAAGTTGCCACCGCACTGGCCTTTACAACCCTTTCTAACGAAAAGAAAGGGATCAAAGAACCGGTTGATATGGTGTATATGGCAAAAATCGGCCAGCGTGCCGAAAATTGCTATATTGGCGTAAACTGTGGTATTATGGATCAGTTTGCTTCGGCCATGGGTAAAAAAAATCATGCCATTTTTCTGCGCTGCAGCGACCTGCACTATGACTTAATTCCGCTTAAAATGGATGGCTATACGTTAATTATTGCGAATACAAACAAAAAACGCGGTTTGGCCGACTCTAAGTATAACGAACGCCGTGCCGAATGTGAGGCCGGCCTAGCGGCTTTACAAACCGTATTACCGCAAATTAAAAATCTGACCGATGTTTCTTTAGAAGAATTTAATACGCATCAAAATGTGATTGAAAACGAGGTTGTACGCCGCCGCGTACACCATGTTGTTTCCGAAAATGCGCGTGTATTGGCAAGTATTGACGCACTCAAGGCAGGCGATATGGAAACCTTCGGCAAGCTGATGAATGCCTCGCACGATAGCTTGCGTGATGATTACGAGGTAACCGGGCACGAGCTAGATACGCTGGTTGCAGAAGCCAGAAAAATTCCGGGTGTCATCGGTTCCCGTATGACAGGTGCAGGCTTTGGCGGCTGCACTGTCACCTTAGCTAAAAGTGACGTTGCCGAAAACTTTATTCGATCTGTCGGCGCAGCTTATGAAAAAGAAATCGGTTATCCGGCTTCCTTCTATCTTTCTTCTATCGAAGACGGCGGACACGAGATTCGCTAAAACAATAAAACTGCAAAAATGGCTGTTGCATTATCGCAACAGCCATTTTTTATCGGTTATGCGCATCCTGACACGCATACATAATGTTTCGTCTATCGTTCCTCGCGGAAATAGTTGATACTGCATCCGGCAGGCTGAGAATGTTCCTTCGATTTTTTCATAGAGCTGAACACCAGTACAATTGCCGTGATTAAATACGGCAGCATAACATAAAACGCATTTGGAATGGCAATGATATCCTTCGGTGCATAAAACTGCAATACACTGAAAGCGCCAAATACAAGAGAGCCTAAAATTGCTTTTGTGGGACTCCAGCTTGCAAAAATAACCAACGCTACCGCAATCCAGCCCTGTCCGTTTACGCAGTTATTATTCCAAACACCGCCGCCGTTGATTAACGAGATATACGCACCGCCCAAGCCGCAAATACCGCCGCCCAGCAAAATGTTTACATATTTCACCAGTGTAACGTTAATACCGGCTGCATCGGCTGCCGCAGGGTTTTCGCCCACCGAACGCATATTTAATCCCATACGCGTTTTCGTCATATAAATCCACATGATAACCGCAATAAAAATTGCCAAATATACCATCAGGTTATGTGAAAACAAAAGCTTTCCGACAACCGGGATATTCCCCAAAAGAGGCAGCGGTTTTTCCGCAACGCGGCTAATAAAGGCTTCCGGCAGCTTCGGAACGCCGCCCTCTGTACCGGCAATCATAATTTGTCCGAAAAAGTTAGCAAAGCCTGTACCGAAAATTGTTAAGGCCAGACCCGTAACCGTTTGATTTGCCTTTAAGCTGACCGTTAAAAAGGCGTAAATGAGTGCGCCCATCATACCCAAGATAAATGCGGCTAAAAGCGCCAATATAACGCTGCCCGTGTGGTGGCCGACATAAAAACCGGCAAAGGCACCCAAAAACATCATGCCCTCAACACCAAGGTTTAAGTTACCGGCTTTTTCCGTAATAATCTCACCTGTTGTACCGAACAATAGCGGAGTGCCGGCCTTGATTGCTGCAAACAGAAAATAAATCATTTTGTATGCGCCCCCCTGAATACAAGCTTGTATTGGGTGAAAAAGTCAACACCCAAAATAACAAACAGGATAATACCCTGCAATACGTCCGATACGTAGGTTGAAAGACCGAAGGCGCTTTGCATAACACTGCTTCCCTTTTGCAGCGCACTTAAAAACAAGGTGAAAAACACCGAGAAAAACGGATTTAAGCGTGCCAGCCATGCCACAATGATAGCCGTAAAGCCAACACCGCCCGTTATGCTCTCACCCAGCGTGTATGCAGCGCCGGTAGCCTGCGTCATCCCGGCAATACCGCAAATTGCACCGCTTAAAAACATGGTACGCATCACAATGCGGCTTACATTCATCCCGGCATAGCGCGCTGTATTTTGGCTTTCGCCGACAACGGCAATTTCATATCCCTGCTTTGTGTATTGCAGATAGAAAAACACCAAAAATACCAAAATTACGGCAATAATCCATCCTGCATGAACACCAAAAACCTTATCCAGCTGTGCATTCGGCACAAAGGTTGCAATTTTAGGAAAGCCGGAAGAAGTTGGGTCACGCCAAGGGCCTTCTGTAAAATACTTAATCATATACAAAGCGATATAGTTCAGCATTAAGGTAAAAAGCGTTTCGTTGGTACCGAACTTGCTTTTGAAAAATGCAGGAATTAAGCCCCACAAACCGCCGCCGATCATACCGGCCAAAAGCATCACAGTCAATAAAAGCCAATGCGGCCAATCGCTGTGAAACAGCGCAAAATACGTGGCAAATATACCACCCATAATAATTTGTCCTTCTCCACCGATGTTCCAAAATTTCATTTTAAAAGCCAAGGTGATGGCAAGGGAGGTAATTAAAAGCGGAATTGCAATTTTAATGGTACCCTGCATAGCCATTTTGCTGCGAAATGCACCAAGAAAAATGGTTTGGTATACAGAAAATGGATTCTTCCCTAAT
>UQYH01000152.1 GCA_900545185.1 uncultured Eubacteriales bacterium
TTTGTCAAGATAAAAATATAAATAATTGAAACGTTTATCACGCTTTTTCAATCCTAATTGTATATTCAAGTTGATTTAATGCTTTAAATTAAAATAATTTGTACTGTTGCCTTTACACACTCAATGCACCGAAAACATCGTTTTTTATTGATTATATCGTTATTTTATGAACTTTTTGTATTTTATTGACTTTCGTACTTGTAAATGTTATATTGATAAACAGAAACAGCTAATGAAAGGATGTCAAGAAATGTATATTGATCGCATCGAACTTTACTTGGTTGAAAATCGGTTTCACGAGCCTTGGCGAACGGCTTACGGCTCTGACGACGGAAATTGCGTGGTTATGGCAAGATTAATTTCAGGAGATCATGAGGGCTGGGGTGAAGGCAGTCCGCTGCCCGGCCCGACCTATTGCGGCGAATGGGGCGAAGGCGCTTTTGAGGTTGTGAAACGCTTTTTGGCACCTGCCATCATCAAAAAAGATATGCCCGATTATAAGGCTGTCAACAAGGCCATGTCGCCATATAAAGGCAATGTTTTCGCAAAGGCTGCGTTGGAAATTGCCTGGTGGAATTTACAGGCAGACATCTTGGGCGTAACCCTCCACGAGCTTTTGGGCGTAAAGGGAAACCCGACCGTAAAAGAAGGCGCGGGAATCGGGATTCGCGATAGTTTTGACGACTTGATTTGCGAAATCGGAAAATGCGTTGATGCCGGCGCACCGAGAATTAAACTGAAAGCCGCCCACGGCTGGGATTTTGATATGCTTGCCGCTGTCCGTTCAACCTTCCCCAACGAAACCATCCATATTGACTGTAATTCCTCCTATGATCGCAGCGAAATTGATTTGTTTAAAAAGATGGACAAATTCAATCTTGCTATGATTGAGCAACCCTTCGACCCGGAAGATTTGGTAGGACACGCAATGCTTCAAAAAGCGATCGAAACGCCTGTCTGCCTGGATGAAAGCATCTACGGCGTACTTTCCTGTGTACAGACCATTGAGCTTGGCTCCTGCCGATACATAAACATTAAGCCGGCAAGGGTCGGCGGTCTCGGCAATTCACTTGAAATCAATAAGCTTTGTGCCGAAAACGGCATTACCTGCTGGGTTGGCGGCATGATGGAAAGTGACGTCGGCAAATCCATTTGCGTAGAGCTTGCAAGCCTTAACAATATGGATTACCCTGCCGATCTGACCCCGGAGCTTGATAATTATATCGAAGCCATTTGCGATGAACATTTAACACGTGTCGCTCCGTATACCTTCCCCACTGCAGTAAGCAAGGGAAATCCCATTAAGCCTAATATGGACAAAATGCTTGCCAAAACCATAAAACAGGCTGTGATTGAGTAAAACGCTTATAAAAAATAACGCATACCGCTTATCAAAGCAGTATGCGTTGTTTTTTTATTCTTATTATTTAATAAGCGTAATGTGAGAAAATATACTGCCCAGAGTATTCGCTACGGTAGACATCATCTTAATGAAAATATCCAGCGAAACGCCGACAACATCCTTACGGGTATCGCCGATGGTGTCACCCGTAACGGCTGCCTTATGCGCCGGGCTGCCCTTGCCGTGTTTTTCCAAAAAGCCGCCTTCAATGTATTTTTTAGCGTTATCGAACGCACCGCCGGAGTTACCCATAAACAGCGCACGCGGAATCGCAACGATGGTTGCGCCGACCAAAATACCGCCGACAAATTCAACGCCAAATAAAAAGCCGCCGAGAATCGGAATCATCAAAGCCAAAACAGAGGGAACCAGCATTTTGCGAAGCGCCTGCTTGGCTGCCATTTCGATACATTTGTTATAATCCGGCTTAACGGTACCTTCAAGCACGCCGGGGATGGAGAGCTGTCTGTCACCTTCATCTGCCATAAAGCGTGCCGATTCAATGGTGTTATCCGTCAGCATAGCCGAGAAATACTCAATTAAAGCGCCGCCGATGATACCGCCGGCAACCACAACAAAGGAGGCCATGTTTAAAATCGGCTCGACGCCTACCGAATAGTTACCTACGTAAGCTACAATCAGAGAAACTGTTGCAAAAGCAGCAGAACCAATGGCAAAGCCTTTACCGATGGCTGCCGTTGTATTACCTACAGAGTCCAGCTTATCGGTAATAGTTCGAATATCTGCCGGAAGGTGACAGGATTCTGCCAAGCCGCCTGCGTTATCCGCAATCGGACCGAAAGCATCAATCGAAACGGTTGCACCAACAAAGGCCAGCATACCAAGTGCAGAAAGCGCAATGCCATACGTACCGCAAATTTTACCCGAAACAAAAAGCGCGATACCGATAATTAAAATAGGAGCCAAGCAGGAACGCGAACCAATGGCATCACCCTTTGTGACAACAAAGGCTTCACCTTCTGTTGCAAGTTCTGCCAGCTTACGCGTGGGTTTAAAGTCCGTACTGGTGTAATATTCTGTGATAGAACCGATGGCGATACCGCTGATAATACCCAAAACACTTGAAATCCACGGTGACATCCAGCCGCAAACAAAATCTTCATACAGCTCTACATCGCGGAATACAAAATATGCTGCCGCCAAGCCCAAAACAACGGTTAATCCGGCCGAAATCCAAGTGGCCAGATTCAGCTCACGGGAGGGGTTATCGCCCATTTTACGAACGGCTGCAAAAGCCAAGCCCAGCAAGCAGCCAAACAAGCCGACACCGGCTAAAACAATCGGATATGTACAGGTTGCCGTAAAGGTAGCAGCCGTAACGCCGCCCCCTGTGCCCGTAAACAGAGATACGGCAATCATAATAGCAGCCGCCATAGTTGCTACAAAGCTCTCAAGCAGGTCAGAGCAGTTGCCGGCAATATCGTTTACATTGTCACCGATAAAGTCTGCAATAACATTCGGCACACGGCTGTCATCCTCCGGCATGTCATGGCGCAGCTTGGCCAAAATGTCCGAAGAAATATCGGCTGCCTTGGTATAGTTACCGCCGGCAACACGGTTAAACATAGCCACAATAGAGCAGCCCAGCGAATAAGTCGTAATACGCATAATGGAGGGATTGCAAGCAAGATTTGCCAAAAAGCCCGTTCCTTCTGCTTCCGGGTCTACACGCCAAATGATTAAAATCAGTACCAAGCCCAGCATACCGAAAGCCTGCACGGCAAGACCGCTGATGCTGCCGCCGCAAAGTGCAACCTTAACGGTTTCGCCAATCGACTTTGTTTCTCTTGCACGGTTCGCCGTACGAACGTTAGCATAGGTTGCACTGCGCATACCCAAAACGCAAACCGCACTGCTCATGCACGCGCCGAGCAAAAAGGTGACACCGCTTGTTTTTTCAACAAACAGGCTAAAAATCAGAGCTACCAACACCACAACCAAAAAAATCATTTTGAACTCTGTTTTTAAAAAGGTAGATGCACCGCTGCGGATAATACCGGCCATTTCGACCATTTCCGCTGTTCCTTCATCCATACGTTTGATTCGGAAAAAGTTGAAACAGACGTACACGAGCGTTAGAACAATCACGCTCAAAACACAATACCAAGCCATTTTTTGCCTCCCGTGAT
>UQYH01000153.1 GCA_900545185.1 uncultured Eubacteriales bacterium
CTCTTCGACCTTCCATTTAGAAAAATTATTTGAATTTTCGGTGCGGAGGACGAAGAAAGGCTGCCGCCTTGCGAGGACGACAAGCCGGAAAGACTTTAATTTTTCAAATGAAAGGCATATGGGGTTCGACTCTCTAATGCCTAAGCCCTTATGCTCAAGCGAAAGCTGCCGAAGGAAGATTTCGACTTGAAGCGTGTCGATTGTATCGACACGCCCAGTAAAAAAATTGACTTTTTTTGCAAGGTGTGTTACAATGACAAGTACCAACCCGAAAGTTATCTGACGGGACGGTATGAATGATACAAGACAGCTGAGACAAAAGGTACACCTGACGGCGAAGCGAACAAGAACACAACTGCTTTGCCTTTGGGTGAAGCAGTTTTTTAAATGGCAGAGGAGGAAATGAACATGTCGGCAGGATTACAGGAAACACCGAGCGGAAACCGTTTAACCATTGGTTTTTTCGGGCGGACAAACAGCGGAAAATCATCTTTAATCAATGCACTGACGGGGCAGGCGGTATCGCTTGTTTCGGCCGTTTCGGGCACAACAACAGACCCGGTGGAAAAGGCAACGGAGTTTTATCCGCTGGGGGCGTGCCGACTGATTGATACGGCAGGCTTCGGGGATGAAACGGAGCTTGGCGCACTGCGGCAGGCACGCACCCTTGCCGCGATGGATAAAACAGATTTAGCCGTTTTGGTATTCGCACCGCCGGAGCCGATCGGCGCGGCGGAACAGGCTTTGTATGCCGAGCTTACAAAACGGAATATTCCTACCGTTTTTGTTATGAATCAGTGCGATTTGGAACCTTCTGCCGAAATGACGGCGGCCGCTGCGAAGTTGACGGGTGAAGAACCGATTGCCGTGAGCGCAAAAACGGGCAGCGGCCTTGGCGCATTGCGTGAAGCGCTTGTGAAAAAAGCGCCGGCTGACTTTGAAAATCAAAGTCTTGTGGGGCATTTGGTGCAAAAAAACGACCGCGTTCTGCTTGTGATGCCACAGGATATACAGGCGCCCAAGGGACGTTTGATTTTGCCGCAGGTTCAGGTTCTGCGCGATTTGCTGGATCACGGCGCGATTGCAACCTGCGTTACGCCGGAGAGCCTTTCGGCAGCACTGGAGGGTGCATCACCCGATTTAATCATCACCGATTCACAGGTGTTCCCCTTGGTGTATGCGCAAAAGCCGGCAGATAGCCGACTGACCTCATTTTCGGTTTTAATGGCACGGTATAAGGGTGATATTGAAGCGTATCGGGCAGGCGCCAAAGCGGTTTGGAGCTTGCAGCCGGGCGATCGGGTGCTGATCGCCGAAGCATGCAGCCACAAGCCGCTGGACGGTGACATCGGCCGCGTTAAAATCCCTGCGCTGCTGCGTAAAAAGGTGAACCCCGATCTTGTGATTCAAGTTGTCAGCGGTCAGGACTTCCCGGCCGATTTAACGCCCTACAGCCTTGTGATCCACTGCGGCGGCTGCATGTTCGGCCGGCGGCAGGTGCTCAGCCGCGTCATGCGTGCGGTGGAGCAGAATGTCCCCATCACCAACTACGGTATTTTCTTAGCCGAAATGGCCGGGATTTTGGATAAGGTTGAAATGTAATTTCTGTGCCTGCTGCCGCGCGGCGGCAGGCATTTTTCGCCCCTTGCCTTCATATAGTTTTATGGAGGTGAAGAGGGTGAAACGAGCCAAAAAGTTTTTTATGAACGGCCTTATACTGGCCTGCACAACCGTGTTTTTGCGTGCGGTCGGTGTGGCCTTTAATGTTTATATCACAAATCAAATCGGTGCTGAGGGCATTGGGCTTTTCGGACTGATTATGTCTGTTTATATGCTGGCAACAACCGTGGCCAACTCCGGAGCAAACCTGGCGGCAACACGCCTGGTGACGGAGGAGGCCGCCAAGGGCTGCGGCAGCGGTATGAAAAAATCTATGCGCGTATGCATGTGTTACAGCTTGTTTTTTGGTGTGGGCGCAGGGACACTTCTGTTTTGCTTTGCACCGCAAATCGGCACGCTTTGGCTGCGTGATGCACGCACGGTGCGGCCACTTTATCTTTTGTCCGTCAGCCTTCCTTTTATTGCGCTTTCCTCCTCCATGAACGGGTATTTTATGGGGGTACGGCGTATTGCCAAAAGCGCTTCGGCACAAATTTTTGAGCTTTTTATAAAGATTGCCGCCACGGTATTTGCACTTTCGCTTTTTCGCGGACGGGGCATCGAATATGCCTGTATTGCGGTAGTGGGCGGCGGCAGTGTTGCTGAAATTTCATCGTTTTTATATTTGTATCTTCTGTATCGGCTGGATCGGCGCAGGCATTGCGTGGGGCACAATTGCGAAGGACGCTACACACGGCGGCTTTTGGGCATCGCGCTGCCTGTGGCTGTCAGCTCATATCTGCGGTCGGGTCTTGTTACGCTGGAACATTTGCTGGTGCCGATCGGTCTTGGCCGCTACGGTGCTTCGCGCAAGGCATCGCTGGCACAATACGGCGTTGTGCACGGCATGGTTATGCCGGTTCTGCTGTTCCCCTCGGCGGTGCTTTCGGCCTTTGCAGGGCTTTTGGTGCCGGAGCTGACCGAGCTGCAAACCCAAAACAAAAACAGGCAGATAGACAGCATTGCAAGCCGTGCCATGCGGTTGGCTCTTCTGTTTTCCATCGGTGCGGCCGGTCTGTTTTTCACCTTTGCCGATGCGTTGGGCATGGCCATTTACAAAAGCGGCGATGCGGCTCTTTTTATCCGTTTTTTAGCGCCGCTGGTTGCGGTGATGTATACCGACACGGTGACGGATGCCATGCTGAAGGGGTTGAATCAACAGGTTTCCTCCATGCGGTACAATATTATTGATTCGGCCGTCAGTGTTGTGCTGATAGCGGTTCTTTTACCGCGCTATGGCATTAACGGGTATGTGGCGGTTATTTTTGTAACCGAAATTCTAAATGCCTTTTTAAGTATTAACCGCTTAGTTTGTGTCAGCGGCGTTTCTGTTTCCGTGCGATTATGCATTGTGCGGCCTGTTTTGTGCATTGCGGCCGCCTGCGGCCTTGTCCGCCTGGGCAGCATGCTTTGGTTCGGCACGGTCTTTTGCAGTGCGGCAGCCGTTACGCTGATGCTGCTGCTGAGCATCGGCCTGTATGCCCTTTTGCTGTGGGTGTTCTCGCGGTTCGGGCATCGGGGAATCGAGCCCCATACAAGGCGCATTTCTGTATGATTGTTTGTATGTTTAATTGCGTAGGGGCAGGGCCTTAGGCATCCGACAGAAAAGAATGAAACATATACAACGGGCGCAGCAGAGCCGCGCCCCCCCCAGACCGTCAAAAAACTATATTATAATCCAACTCGGGGAGTTGTCAGAGGGAAATACCCCTTTGACTTAAAAATGCGGTTTTCGCGGGCGTGTACCGCAAAAACCGCTCCTATAAAGGGCTGGCGCGGTGAGCGCCGCG
>UQYH01000154.1 GCA_900545185.1 uncultured Eubacteriales bacterium
GCATGCAAAATTTATTAAAGAGAACAGACCTTGTTTTTATACTGCAAAGATGATTGACGGAACTTGGCTTGATTATCTTGAAAAAGTCGATAGTTCAGCAAAAGAAAAGCTCGACAGGCTTATCAGAGACCTTGTCGCTAAACGGGGTATTACGGAAGCACTCAAAGCCGGCGACCAATTCGCTTGGGTTTCTGCTATTGAACAAATTAAACATCGCGACAAAACAACAGCCCCTTTTTCAAGCTTCATATTACAATCTCATATGCCTCGCAGGCAGTTTTAAGGCTTCCTCATGTTCCGTTTAACTGCTTTCTAGGCTTCGTTTTTCGGCTCCTGTGATGTTTGCAGACCTGCAAATTCAAGGCTTTCTCCATTTGTCCCTTTTATAACATGTTCATCGACAAAGCAGTTCACAACAGTAAAACCGTTTTCCTCGGCGTATTGCCGTAAAAATATTTTTTGATTCCCAATACTTTCCGATTCGCTTCCGTTATCATCATCGCGCGAGAGCCGCACGTACAGCGCCGCCTTCAAAACAGACCTCCAAGCGGCAGATATTCTGCCGGCAAATATGCAGTCTCCCGAACGCCCTCGCAAAAAATATATGTTACCTTACTTTGCATAAAACATTCCCTCCTTTACGAGTATTGTATGAAAATGCATCAATACAATATGTACCTTATCTAAAAAATACACAGGCGGGGCGGATTTTAAAGCGGCAGAAGAAATGGGTCTTAAAACCATTCATGCGCTGTCGCTGCCGGGCAAGGTTGCACCGCAAACAGCCGGAAAAATTATTTGCGACACGATATTAAATTGTATCAGCGAAACGGAGGTGATAAAATGAATGAAAAAACAATCGGCTTTGCCATGACAGGTTCGTTTTGCACATTCAGACGCGTAATTGACGAAATCGGCAATTTGTGTCAAACCGGTGCAACCGTGATTCCGATTATGTCTCAAAATGCTTACACAACCGATACGCGATTTGGCAGTGCAGCCGATTTTATAGCCGAAATTGAATCCATAACAGGCCAAAAAATTATACACACCATTGCACAGGCCGAACCAATCGGTCCTAAAAATTATTTAGATGCACTGATTGTTGCCCCCTGCACCGGCAACACCTTGGCAAAGCTGGCGCTCGGCATAACAGATACGCCCGTTACCATGGCCGCCAAAGCAACCCTTCGCAATCAAAAACCGGTTGTAATCGCCGTCTCTACAAATGACGGACTTGGCGGAAGCGGTAAAAACATAGGTCTTTTGCTCAATCAGCAAAATTTGTATTTTGTGCCTTATGGCGAGGATGATCCGGAGCATAAACCCAAATCCTTGGTAGCGGATATGACCAAGATTACAAAAACCGTTGAGCTTGCCCTGTCCGGCAAGCAAATTCAACCTGTATTATTTTAAGTGAAGGGGTTCCTTTGCAAAAACGTTTCAACATAACGTACCGAATCGTTTAACAACAACCTAAAAAGCTGCGGACAGCGTTTGCTGCCGCAGCTTTTAAAGACTTGAAGATCATTTATTGTGCGTTCGATAAAATCATAACGGAGGTTGCTTCAAACACACCAATGTTTTCGGCACCTGCCGCCGTTATATTTTGGCCGATGGAAAGATTTTTAATGGTTTTAATTTTTCCGTCGTTACTATCCAAAATTTTGGCAGATTTCAAGAAAACATTCTTTTCGGCAAGATTACCGTTTGTATCGGTGTAGCTCACAACAATCATGCTATAGGTTGTGTTAACCAGTGTAATTTGGCCGGTAATTTGCAGCGGTGCCGCAACAGATTTGACTTTAACCGATTTAACGGTTGTGCTGGAGGTTTCAAGCTCCACTTCGTAACCTATGCGCAAGTCATACAGGGTTGCAGCTGCACCATCCAGCGTGATTGTAACGTCACGGCTGACGGAATACTGCGTCGAGGTATTGCCGCTGTTAATGGTGATAGATGAATTGGACTTAGAAATTGTAATTTCCTCTATCTGACCGCTGATTTTTTTCTCTACGCCGATGGCAACAACAGCGCTGATTTTTCCGTATTCCAGCGTTACATCAACCTTATCGCCCACAACCAGCTCCGAGAAGGTGGTAACCGCATTGTTTTTACGAATCGTTGCGCCTGTATTTACGGTGCAGCTTATCAATTCATTGTCTGCCTTACGAATGGTAATGACAACGTCGGGGTCAAAGGTAATGGACTCCACACGCGCACCGGTGATGGTTGTTGTCTTTTTTTCAGCTTCAATCAAGCTAATTTTGCCCGATGTAATCGAAACAATAATATGATCACCCGAAACCAAATCATTTAAAGTACCGTTGCCGCCGTTGTAAGATACAATGGCATTGTCTGCCAGCGGATAGGTTTGTATTTCGGTCGAATCCATTGGTGCAAACTTAATTTTTGTACCCGAATTATCTGTCGATTTGCCCTTGTATATGGCTTCGATCGTATCTTCCACAGCCATTTCCACAACATCTAACGAATACAGCGTATTGTTGGAAAACGTTAAAATAACCTTTTCACCAACAGATAACAGCGTCAATTGAGATTGCTCACCATCCAGCATAACGGCAACGCTTTTGCTGATGACATAAATTTCGGTGTTGCCGTCTGCATCCATAACCGTAACCGTATTGGCTGCCGGGTTAATCTGAGAGATGGTGCCCTCTGTATACGTATAATTCATTTGTGTAAAAATACGATGAATCATAACGGCAATCTGCGCACGGGTTACATCACCCATCGGCACAAATTTGTTATTTTCCATGCCCTGCATAACGCCTGCTTCAGATGCAAAATATACATACCCTCTTGCCGCAGCCGGTACATCTGCCGCATCGGCAAAAGAAAGGGTTACATCCGGGTTGCTCTTAAGCCAAACCTCTCCGCCCAGGCATTTGGCCAAAAGCGTGGCCGCCTCATACCGCTTTAACGGCTCTCCTTTATTAGAAGCGGAAAGATATGTTGTCAAATCATCCTCCGACAGCACTTTTTTATACATTAAATAAGCTGCTGCCTCTTTTGCATATGTATTATAACTTTTCAAGGTGTTTTCAAACAGCACATTCGATAAAGAAACAACCCTGCTGTTAAGCGGTTCACTCGCTCCAAGCATTCTGGCCAGCAAGGAAATAGCCTCTTCCTTGGTAATGTTGTTGCCGGGTTTAAAGGTTCCGTCTGGATACCCTGCAATAACGCCGTCATCTGCCAGCTTTGCAATCGCATCCTTAGCCCAGTTGTAATTCGATGTTACATCACTGAAAGCGGCTGCAGAAACCGCAACAGCAGAAACAAGCATGCAAAGTCCCAGCACCAGTGATAACACTTTTTTTCGCATAACATTCTCCTCCTTTGTATCAATAATTGATTCTTAGTCTATATTATATCGCTTTTTTGTCCGAATTT
>UQYH01000155.1 GCA_900545185.1 uncultured Eubacteriales bacterium
TCGGTATCGCTTGCAGAGAACATCCCCATTTTAAATAACGGGTGGAATGTATATGCAGAGACAGCGCCTGTTATAATTGAGCTTCCGGCCGGAGAAAGTACCGTTATACTGGTTAATAAAGGCGGTATCAATCAATTATCCGATATACGAATTGACCCTATTGTTTCGGCAGCGCAAGGGAATGAGCTTGTTCAAAAAATTAAAACCGCGGCAAGTGTCCGCGAGGTTAAAAACGCATTTCATCAAAACGTATATTTTAAAAAAGGGGCAGAAGCCTTATTTTATCCGGACTCGCTGTATATTCGGCTGATGCAGGAGGACTCAATTACGGGTGTGAAGGAATTGACTGCGGCATGGAATCAGGCGCTGCAAGCCGTCAGCGAAGCGCCGGACGTTACCTTAGTCAACGAAGGAAGTTATGTAAACAAACCGATGACGGGTCTTAACAAGCTTCGCTTAAGTTCTAAGCTCCTTCCGAATGTTAGAGTCATTGCGGCTGTTTATCGGGAAAATCGCCTTGTCGACATGGTATCGGCCGTCACGGCGGATAATGATCGGGAGATTTCCTTTCATAACGAACTCACAACAAATGATGCGGTGTGCAAGGTGTTCTTTTGGAACGATTTGGAACATATGAGTCCTTTGGATTTTTCGGAGGTGTATGCATCGGGACAGCACAGATTGTTTGTTGCTCCGTATGGCGATGATTCGTTTTCGGGAACAGTTGAAAAGCCCTTAAAAACGATACAAAAGGCCAAAGAAAAGGTAAAAACTCTCAATAAGAATATGGAGGGAAATATTATCGTCAATATCCTTCCGGGCGAGTATTATATTGATGAAAAGCTTACCTTTACAAATGAAGACAGCGGTACAAACGGTTACAGCGTTATATACAGGGGTGCAGGAGAAGAAAAACCGCTTATAAGCGGCGGTGTTAAGGTCGGCAGCGGCTGGACGGATACAAACGGAGACGGTATTTATGAAATATCTGTTCCGAATGTAATAGAGGCAAGGCAAATGTATGTTAACGGTTTTGCCGGAGAAAGAGCCAAAAGTGACGTATTATATACGGCCGACAGCAAGAGGTACAGCAAGGGAGGCCTATACGATGAAGACGGCTTTACATGCAAGGGCTATTCGTTCCCTAAATTTTCTCATCCGGAAGATTTAGAGGTTGTCACTCATATTCTGTGGGCCATGCAAAGATTGCCGGTTGCCAAAGTTTTATATGATAGGGTGAACGATGAAACAACCTTTGAAATGAAACAGCCTCATTACGATTCGTACATCAGTATGATTTGTGAAGGGGGCATCCAGCCCGTGGTTGGTTCGCGGTTTTATTTAGAGAATGCATTGGAGTTTCTTGATGAAGAAGGCGAATTTTATTTTGATAAAAGAACGAAAATCTTGTATTACAAACCGCATAACGGTGAGAATTTAGCAAATGCCGAAATATATTTACCGAAAAGCGAAGGTCTGTTAAGCTTGGTCGGAACGGGGACGAATAAGGTTTCGAATATTAAATTTGAAAATCTGGATTTTCGTCACGGTGCATTTAACAGCGCCTCCGGCAAGGGTGTTGTTACCTTCCAGTCAGACTGCCTTGCGCGGTATAATTCGCATGCGCAAAATCCGGCTTCGGCAGGCAGCAGTATGTTTTCGCAAATCTATATGGAAAATGCCGAACATATTGATATAACAGGGTGCAATTTTTCAGAGCTTGGTTCGGCTGCGATAGGCATGATAGACAATGTTTCGGACTGCTCTGTCGAGCGAAATACAATTCATGATATATCCGCAACATCAATTATAATAGGAAATTGGCGGTATAGCGGCAGTACGGACCCCAATACGCTTTGCAACAATATTACGGTTAAGGACAATCTGATTGCAAGAACAGGACAGGAATTTATGGGTTCGCCGGCAGTGGGCGTTTATTATGCAAAACATGTAGATATTTTGCATAACGAACTGAAGGATGTTCCGTACACCGGGATTACGCTTGGCTGGGGCTGGGGTTCATCGGTGCCTGCAACGCTTAATTGCGGTCATCATAAGGTTATAGGCAATAAGATAGAATCCAATTCACGCGAGGAAAAAGACGGCGGTGCCATATACACATTGGGATATTTGAATAACACAATCATAGCAGAAAATTATCTGATTGATTCGCCTGATTTCGGTTCGATTTACTTAGACAGCGGAAGCGCCTCCGTGACTGTTCAAAACAATGTTATTAAAAATACCAATAGGTGGCTTTTTACGGGTAAAAGAGATAATGTAACGGTTAAAGACAACTATGTAGACAAAGACAATTACAGCTTTGAAGAAAATACGACATCCGGCAAAGAAAGTACCATGACCGGCACAGTTGTATATGAAAACGGCAATTGGACAGGCAAAGCCCTTCAATATGCAGAAGCAGCCGGACTTTCGGACGAGGCCGAGGGCAAGATAACAATTGCGGACAGGCCGTCTTATCTTGGCACGGTATATGATTATGTTCCCAGAGAAGAAGCGTGCAGAGAGGGTGACTATATCTTAGAAAACGACACATATACAAGTACCAACGTATCAAACGTATTAATTTATACGCAGGGAAACGGCAGAAATGTCACGGCTAATTTTCAGCAGGGTCACTGGTACCAGTTTGCAGTCAGTGTCAAAGAAGCCGGACTGTATTCGGCAGATCTTCGCTGTACAACAGGGCCTGCGAATACCGATACGGGTGCGAAGGTCAGCATCATGGTTAATGCATCGTATCAGTTAAGAAATAAGATGATTCAGCCTACGGTTACGCCTTGGTGCTCATATCCCTCTGCCACAGTGGGTACCGTAAAGCTTAAAAAAGGCATTAACACAATCAGATTACTGAACGTTCAGGGCGGATTCGCATTTGATAACCTTAAGCTGATACGCAATGCGGCAAGTATTACATCAGACGGTATAGAAAATTATATTCCGTATAAAAAAGCCTACCTTAACGGGGTTGATGACGTGGGATATGCAGCCAATATGATACCGAGCGGAACGGTTACATTCGAGTTTGATGTACCCGAAGCCGGATATTACTCCGTATCTGCAATCGGCGTCAGCTTTAAACTTGAGGCTGCGTTGATTCCTTCTGTCAACGGCAGTGAGCAAGCAACCGCATCAATGGGGAATACCCTTAATGCGCAGCAGACAACACAACCTGTATTGGGAAGCTTCTATTTGACCAGGGGCAAAAATGAAATTTCGCTAAGATCAATAGAAAATGTCTATTTGAATGCTGTTTTAGTTAAGAAACAGTGAGAATAATCGCAATTTTAATCTTCGTTAAACCACGCGGCTATCGCGTGGTTTCAGACTGTCGAAAAACTATATTACCATCCAACTTGGGGAGTTGTCAGAGGGGAATCCCCCTCTGA
>UQYH01000156.1 GCA_900545185.1 uncultured Eubacteriales bacterium
CCCGTTGTTTTTGCCAAAAAGAACAAAACAAAAAATATTGCCGGTGATGTTTACACCAGCAAGGTCGAATCGTTTACACACGGCCGTTCGTATGATATTATTGTTTCCAAGGAATTTTTAAACAAAGAAGATAAGGTTTTACTGATTGACGACTTTTTAGCCAACGGCAGTGCTCTTTTAGGGCTGGCCGCGCTGGTTGAGCAGTCCGGCGCGCAGCTTGTCGGTGCCGGAATCGTTATTGAAAAAGGGTTTCAGCCCGGTGGGGACATGCTGCGCAAGCGCGGCCTTCATATCGAATCTCTTGCCATTGTTGACTCTATGAGCGCAGACGGCATTGTTTTCAGATGATTGATTTGGCAGACAATTAAAAATACTTTTTAAACTTGTTTTATTGGGGGTTTCCCCTTTAATAAGAGAGCAGGCCGTAGCGCTTGCTCCAAAAAAATTTTAGGAGGAATTTTTTATTATGAAACATCTTGCAAAGCTTGCCGCTCTGCTGCTTTCTGTGGCTATGCTGGTCACTGTAGCGGGCTGCAACAAGGGTGAGGATCCTGCTGCAGGCAAAGGCGGCGCAGCAAACAAGGACTTTAAGGTTGGCGTTATCCACATTGGTGACCCGGCCGACGGCGCAGGTTATTCCTATGCACACGATCAGGGTATTGTTGCTATGCAAAAGGAATTAAAGTTGGACGACAGCCAGATTGTCCGCAAGATTAACGTTGTTGATTCTGATGCTGTTGCAACAAGAACTGCAATTGAAGAGTGTATTGAAGAAGGCTGCAAAATCATTTTCGGTACAAGCTGGGGTTACATGGACACAATGGAGCAGATGGCAAATGAACATCCCGATGTTATCTTCTCTCATGGTACAGGCTACAAATCCAATGGTAAAAACTTTAATAACTACTTCGGCCGCATTTACCAGGCTCGTTATTTAGCCGGTATTGCTGCCGGTTTAAAGACCGAGAGCAACCTGATTGGTTATGTTGCTGCTATGGACGTAACTAACTCTGAGGTTACAGGCGGTATCAACGCTTTTGCTATGGGTGTTGAATCTGTTAACCCGGATGCTAAGGTATACGTAAAGGTTACAAACAGCTGGTTCAGCCCTGACCTTGAAAAGCAGGCTGCTGAAGCACTGCTCGACGCTGGCTGCGACGTTATCGCTCAGCACTGTGACACAACCGCTCCTCAGCTGGCTGCAGAAAGCCGCGGTAAGTTCGGTTGCGGTTACAACTCCGATATGACAAAGGATGCACCGAAGGCTCACCTTTGCGCACCGATTTGGAACTGGGGCGTTTACTACACCAAGGCTGCCAAGTCTGTTATGGACGGCACCTGGACCGGCGAGAATTATTTCGGCGGTATGGATGACGGCTTGGTTGACATTTCTCCGCTTTCTGATAACTGTGCTGAAGGCACCAAGGAAGCTGTTGATGCTGCCAGAGCTAAAATTAAAGACGGTTCCTTCAAGGTATTTGAAGGTGAACTGTTTGACAACGCCGGCAACAAGGTTTGCTCCGCTGGTGAAGTTATTTCGGATGCTGATATTACCGGCAACATGAACTGGTACTACAGAACCGTTGAAGTGAAGTAATTAAAAAACCGTTGGGGCGGTGCAGTGCGCCGCCCCGTTTCACTTTTTGATATGCAAAAAGAGTATTACTTACCTGCTGAAAAATAAGCAGGTAAAAAGCTCTGACCATCCGCCTTTACCATTGCGGATGAAATCGCTTTGAAACCAAAACAGGCGGGGTGACTGATTTGATGGATAATACAAAACAGAATAAGCCGGCAATTGAATTGCGCGGCATTACAAAACGGTTTGCATCGGTTGTTGCAAATCATGATATTAATGTATCATTGCGCCGCGGCGAAATACTGGCGTTGCTTGGCGAAAACGGTTCGGGCAAAACAACGCTGATGAACATTTTAGCCGGTATTTATCAGCCGGACAGCGGCACAATTTATATCGACGGGGAACCGGTGGCGATTCATTCTCCCGAAGATGCCAACAAGCATGGCATTGGTATGATTCACCAGCACTTTAAATTGGTGGATGTACATACAGCAACGGATAATATTATTTTAGGGAGTAAGGATGCCGGCTTCTTTTTGAAGGGTTCGCGACATCAAAAAATTCGTGAATTGAGCGAACGGTATCACTTGTATGTTGATCCCAATAAAAAAGTCTATAACATGTCTGTCAGCGAAAAACAGACAGTTGAAATATTAAAGGTGTTATACCGCGGCGCCGATATTTTAATTTTGGACGAGCCTACGGCCGTTTTAACACCGCAGGAAACAAAAAAGTTATTTGAAATTTTGCGTCATATGCGTGATAACGGCTGTGCTATCATCATCATTACGCACAAGCTGGGCGAGGTTATGGAAATCAGTGACCGTGTTACCATTTTGCGTAAAGGTGAAAGTGTAGCCACGGTGAATACATCCGAAACAAACGCCCGCAATTTAACAGAATTGATGGTTGGCAAATCTGTGGAACTATCCATTGACAGACCGGAGCGCAAGCATGAAGGTAATCTTCTTGAAATTCATCGCTTAACCGTTACCAACGAGGAAGGCGTAGACGCGATTCGCGATGTTAATTTTGACTTAAACCGCGGCGAGGTATTGGGCGTTGCCGGTCTTGCAGGCAGCGGTCAAAAAGAGCTTTGTGAGGTGATTGCAGGGCTAATCCCGGCGCGCGAAGGTGCTATTTTATATAAAAATGAAAATATTTTGGGAAAAGCGCCGGCCGAGATCATTAAGATCGGTATCAGCATGAGCTTTATTCCTGAAGACCGTTTGGGCATGGGACTGGCTGCCTCTTTTAGCATGGTTGATAATATGTTGCTGAAAAGCTATAAAAAAAGTCCCGGTATTTGTTTAGACAGAAAAAGCGCACGCAAACTGGCGGAAAGTCTTGTTAAACAGCTGCAAATTGTCACACCGAGTGTAGATATGCCGGTACGGCGATTATCCGGCGGTAATGTACAAAAAGTCCTGCTGGGACGTGAAATTGAATCAAACCCCAACGTCTTAATTACGGCGTATCCCGTTCGTGGCTTGGATATTAATTCGTCATATACAATTTATGATGCAATTAATCGGCAAAAAGAAAAGGGCGTCGGCGTTTTATTCATTGGTGAAGATTTGGATGTTATGCTGGAGCTGTGCGACCGTATTATGGTTTTGTGCCACGGACGCGTGACCGGTATTGTTGATGCAAAGCAAACTACTAAAGAAGCGCTGGGTCTGATGATGGCGGATGCGGCCGAAGAAAAGGAGGAAGCCTGATGAAACAAGCAAACGAACCCTTGGTACGCGTTGTGAAAAAAACAGAGTTGACAGGCGGTAAATTGGCGCTGTTTTCACTGGGTGGCCTGTTTTTGGCATTAAT
>UQYH01000157.1 GCA_900545185.1 uncultured Eubacteriales bacterium
CGTCTTGCAGCACGGCGAGGGGGATCATTCCGGAAACGTTTGGGGCAGTGATATGAATGAATATTTTAAAAATTCGTATTATTATCCGCTGGAGACAGAGCAAAATATTATTGAAGCCGTTGCCGCCGGTAAGGGCGATGTTGCCCTTAGCAAGCTGCAATTTATTTTAGATAAAAATTTAAAAGAGCTGCAGCTGACGCAAAACAGCGTGACCGAATTTAAGTTTGCCATAACGGCAACCATTAAACGGCTGATGCAAACCATCGGCAAAACCGAAGCCGATATTTTCGGCGACGGCGCCATCACCTATTTGGAATTAAACCTTTGCAAAACCCCGGACGAGCTTTACAAAAAAATTACAGAGACGTTTGAAATTATTTTGAAAAGCGCAGAGCAAAACGCCGCGCAAAGCAGCAATGTGCTCATTCGTGCCATTGCGGAATATATCGACGTAAACTACCAAAATCCCGATTTATCCCTTACCTCTTTGGCCGAACACTTTAACCTGACGATTAATCACTTAAGCCGCACGTTTAAAAAATACAACGGCATTAATTTTAAAGACTATTTGGCTGAATATCGCATTAAGGTTGCCTGCCGCATTTTAAACGATAACCCCAACATTAAAATTGCCGAGCTGGCCAAAATCGTCGGCTACGATACCTCGGCAAGCTTTATCCGAAATTTTAAAAACATTATGGGGGTATCGCCCGGACAGTACCGAAGTTAAGAATGCAAAAGCAAAAGGACTGTAAAAACATTGTTTATACAGTCCCTCCGTTTCAGGCGTGTCGGTAAATCGACACGCTCTTTATGAACGCTCTGCCAATATATAATCCGTCATGCCGTTTGTGGCTTCCTCCGTCAGCGAACAAAGACAGCAAATGGCATCCTGCCGCGCTGCCTCATGCGTGCCGCCCAGTT
This sequence comes from uncultured Eubacteriales bacterium, assembly GCA_900545185.1. Classification (GTDB taxonomy): domain Bacteria; phylum Bacillota; class Clostridia; order UBA1381; family UBA9506; genus UMGS755. The sequence goes on from UQYH01000157.1 coordinate 925, forward strand.
TTTCTTTAAAAAATTGGTACAGCGTTAAATATTGCAGATACAAATTCGCAGCAAATCTTGCCCCTTCGGGGGTGAAGGTTATGCTGCCGTTTTGCGTCCGTTCAATCAAACCTTCTTCAATCAGCCTGGGCAGCATCAGCGATACGCTGGCCTTTTTAACGGCCAGCGCTTTGGCAACATCCACACTTCTGACGTTCTGCCCCGTATTCCCCAGCTCATAAATAATAAACATATATTTCTTTTTAGTTGAGGAAAGCATACTCATCCTCCTGTTTTAAAAACGGTTTCATGCTGCCTGCACAAACGCCCATGGTGGACAGGTTATGCAGCAGGGCGCTTGTAACCGGCGGCAAGAGGCCGACCAGCCCCAAAAGAATTAAGCCGCTGTTAAACAGCGCAATAAACCGATAGTTTTTGCGGATGCGGCAGAACAGCGCTTCGCTTAGGTCACGCAGCACAACCAGTTCACCCAAATCGGCCGAAAGCAGCGAAACATCTGCCACCTCACGGGCAATATCCGATGCATCCTTCATGGCGACCGAAACATCGGCCGCGGCCAACGCCGGTGAGTCATTCACGCCGTCACCCACCATAACCACCTTATGTCCCTTGGCCTTCATTTCGTTTACAATCCGCAGCTTATCCTCCGGCAAAACCCTGGCATAAAATTTCTCTATCCCAAGCTCCCGGCATACAGCCGATGCCGTGCTTTCGCCGTCACCCGTAATCATAACAATGTTTGAAAAGCCCTTTTGCTTTAAGGTATTGACCACGACTTGCGCATTCGGGCGAATGGGATCCTGAATACAAAGAACACCGCAAAGGCGGCCGCCAATGGCCAAGTACACCATGGAGTATGTTTTGCCGAGCGACTCTATTTCCTTTCTTTGCGTCTCGCTGACACCTATATGCTCATCATCAAAAATAAAATGTGCACTGCCGATCAGCGCCCTTTGGCCGTTTAACTGCGAAGCAATCCCGTGCGCCACAATATATTCCACCTCGGCATGCTCTTCCGTATGCTCAAGGCCGCGTTCCTCTGCCGCATGTACAATTGACTTAGCTACGCTATGCGGAAAATGCTCCTCCAGACAGGCCGCCGTACGCAAAATGGCATCTTCGGTATAGCCTTCGTAGGCCACAATTTTAGCCAGCTGCGGACAAGAAACCGTAAGGGTTCCCGTCTTATCAAACATAACCGTATCGGCAAAAGCATAATTTTCCAGGCTTTTGCCGCCTTTTATCATAATGTCGTACCCCGTTGCCTCCTTCATGGCCGATATAATGCAAATCGGCGTAGAAAGCTTGATAGCGCAGGAATAATCCACCATTAAAACCGAAAGCGCCTTTGAAAGATTCCCCGTGATAAGGTAGGCCGCAAGACTTGTGATAAAGGTCATCGGCACAAGGCTGTCTGCAAAGCGTTCGGCTTTGGACTGCACACCGGATTTTAACTGCTCCGAATTTTCAATCATATCGATAATTTTATAAATGCGGCTGTCGTCGGCCGGTTTAACAACCTCTATGTCAAGGCTGCCTTCTTCTACCACCGTGCCGGCATAGACCGTCATGCCCGGCTCCTTCAGCCGCGGCAAAGATTCACCCGTCATGGATGCCTCGTTTACGCCGCCCGATCCGGCACGCACGGTGCCGTCTATCGGAATCATGCTGCCGCAGCGCACACGGACAATATCACCCACACAGACTGACTGAAGCGGGACATATGTTTCTTCTCCGTCCGTAACCTTCCAAACCTTATCAATGTTTAAGGCCAGGCTGTCTGCCAGTGCATTTTGCGCTTTTTTCTTGGTATACCCTTCTAAAAGCGCCGAGATGTTCAAAAGCGTCATAACCGATGCAGCTGCAGACGGTGAACCGCTTAAAATAGATGCCGAAATGGAAACGGCATCCAAAACGTCCACCGAAAGATGCCCGGCCGATAAGCTTTTCAGACCGGTTTTAACAAACGGAATAGCACGGTATACCGTTAAAGGCAGTGTCAGCCAATGTGGCACAAACAGCTTCATTAAAATCCGTTTTCGGATAATGCTGATAAAATCGCGCTTAAATTCCGCGTCAATCAGCTGCATGGAGGACAGCGGCTTTTCGGGCAGATCCTTAGCCGAAATTTCCCGAACGGTCTTTAATATTGTCTCTTTAGCGCCGGGCTTATAATAAAAAAGGATTCCGCCGTTGACCGCCGAAACCTCTGCACTCTCTACGCCGCTGATGTCCGTCAGCCGTTCTGTCAGACTGTTTTCCTGTGTTTTTAAAAAGGCTCTGCCGCCGCAGCGCAAGCGCAGGCGCCCCGGAGAGTCGTATATAATTTTATATTGCATAGATGCCACCTTCTTTTTTTAAGAAAA
>UQYH01000158.1 GCA_900545185.1 uncultured Eubacteriales bacterium
CCTATGCCCTTTAAACGCTCATTTTTATGCCTAGAATCTATTTTTATTTCGCAAATGTGAAATTAGGTGTTGAACTTATAAAAATCAATTTTAGATATAAAAATAAAGCTCATTTTACCATGCGGAGCAAAAGCAGACATGCACAATGATAAATTTTCAGCCCATAGCGGCTGTTTTGATGAAAGAGGTCAAACCATGAAAACATATACCATCATCGGCGGCGTGAACGGCGTGGGGAAAAGCAGCTTTACGGGCGTGCTGCGTGAAAGCCGCACAGACCTTGGCTTTGTGATAGACGTTGATAAAATCACGGCCGAACTGCACACAACGCCCCTTTTAGGCGGCAAAGAGGCCTTGCGGCGCGTGTCCGGTTGCCTGCAAAACGGCTATAGCTTTACGCAAGAGACAACGCTAGCCGGGCACCGCACCGAAGCAACCGCCCGAACAGCCAAAGAAAACGGCTATTTTGTGCGCCTGTTTTATATTGGGCTGGATAGCCTTGACGAAAGCCTGGAGCGGATTCAAAACCGCGTACGGCACGGCGGCCATAATATACCCCCGGAGGATGTAACACGCCGCTATAGCGGTCGTTTTGAAGCTGTGCGGCGCATTTTGCCATATTGCAACGAAGCCGAATTTTACGACAACGGTAACGGCTTTGTGAAGGTGGGCGAATACCGAAACGGCGTTTTGCTCCGGGTGGGTGAATATGCGCCCCAATGGATGCGGCAGCTGCAAGCCCACTTGCGCAGCCCATAAACACATATAAGCGTACACGATGCAGGCCGATTTGTCAGCCTGCTTTTTTGTTTGTTTTGAAATGGCACACGGCAGAACATAGCGGCGGCGATATATGCGGCTAAAATCACGCCGGACAGCCGAACGCCGAAACGTGGCTAACTTATGCCGCTATCTCAATCCGTGCCATTTTGTGCCGTTTTCGCCGCTCCTCTTTGCTTTCTCTTTGCTTAGATGCCGAATCGGCTTTAATTTTTTCATTCGCCGCGCTTACCACCTCAAGGCATATTTTTTTGTTAACCTTGCCAAAACCTTACCGCCCGTTTTGGCGGTTTTCTCTCGCTTCGTTCACGCTTCGTTTTTCATCGCAGCCCATTCAACCGCACTTGTTTGCGTGTGTTTAAATTCCTCCAGCCCGACATGACGGAAAATGGGGACATATTCATCTTTCAGCCGGTTTAATTTGCTTTTGGGATTCCGCAGCGCCCTAAAAGCCTTTGACATGGCCGCACGCGCTTCGGACACTGTACAGCCGCATGCATCGGCTATTTGCTGCATGCTTTGATTGTGCAGATAGCGGCGATATACCACTTCGCAGCATAGCGGCTCTTGCTCGGCCAGCGTTTGCCGCACCCAATCAAACACAGGGGCTTGCGCGGCACGTTCCAGGGCTTCATCTTCAAACTCTGCTCCTTCGTCCGCTATCAGTTCGCCGCGCGTTGCGTCCCCGTCCTCGCTGATGGGTGCATCCAGCACGCACAAATCGCGCTTGCCCTTATCTTGCTTGATATACCTTGCAAAATACCACCGCAGCGCGTTGCCAAGGTATGTACTGAACTGTAAGCCGCTTTCGGCATCGTACGCTTTTACGGCACGAACTAATGCGAAATAGGCCTCTTGCATTAAGTCATCAATCGGGTATCGTGCGCACTCATAGCGATGCACATAGCGGAAGATTAACCCCGCGTTTTGTGTGTATATGGCCGCTATCGCCCGTGCGTTCCCGTCCTTCGCCTGCTGAATCAGTGTCCGCGCATTTTCCACTTGCAAACCGCCCCTTTTTGTGTTATACTTGCTTTGGACGGCTGCACGGCCTTGCTGCGCTCTTATGATAGGCTTACCGGGCGAATCACGGGCACATCAATCACCGGGCAGTTGTCCGCACCATCTTCACACATGAGCCAGCGCACAACGTTAGGCCATGCAATCAAATATTTTTTCCCAACCATGCGGCAGGGAATTGCCCCGGTACGCAGCGCGCGCCGCAACGTGTACTCCGATAGCGGCATGCCGTACGCCCTTGAGCGTTCCACGGTTTCATGAATTGTCAAAATCGTTTTTTCTGCCATGTTTATACCTCCCTATTTGTGATTAACCTGTGATTTTTGCCTTGACCTTTCGGTATATCTATGCAATAGCCATATTGTGCCGTTTTTTCGTATATCCGGCTCCCAAGGGATTCATCAATCGTCAAGATGTCTTGTATGCTTCTTTCGCTTGATACGATAGTGACAAGGTGGTTCATATAGCGGTGATTGATAATGTCAAAGGCAATGCCGACATCGGCAGCCGTTGGCGGCTGGTTGCTGCCTGTTTTTAAAAAATCGTCAATGTAAAGCGCTTGGGCTGTTTTTATTTCTGCAATATGCTTTTCGTACGCCCTTGCATCGTCCTTACTTTCACCCTTAAGCCGCTTAACATCTTCATACCAACAGATATAGCGGAGGTTCATATTGTCATTTTCAATTAAGGCTTTTGAAATGGCCGCGCAAATGTGTGTTTTGCCGCTGCCCGAATTGCCGCAGATAATAAACCATTTTAGCGGTTTATCTGCAACAAACTGCTCGGCCTTTGCAAGTATTGACTTTTGCCACGGAAGGTGTGTCATATAATTATCAAAACGGCATCGTTGAAGCGCATCGCCAAGGCCGCTCTTGTTCATTTTTTCAACGACTGCGCGTTTGCTTCTGCATTCGCACACTTTAACGTTGGGCGTGCCATTTGTAAATGAATTTATTATAAATCCGTCATCGTTGCACTTCGGGCAGTGTATACCATCGGCGGCATCTAAATTACCCTTGTGTCTGTTTGCGCTCTGCATAAGAAATTCATCGACATTCCCCCCAAGGGAAGGGAGAAGCTCTCGCCCGTCTCTTTGCTGTTCCGTAAATTCTTCCAGTGCTGTTTTTATATTTTTCATTTTGTCACCCTCCTTACACTACAAATACACCCGGTAAATTATCAAACCGCCCGTCTTGCTTCGGGGCTTCGTTTTGCGGCCGGTAATCGGTCGTGCTGTTACGCTCCCATGTTCTGACCGCTGCTTTCCAATCCTTCATAGGACTTTTGCCAACAATCCAGCCCTTAGCTTCGTAGTAATCAATAAAGTGCTGTGCGTCAACACCATTGCCGCGCTCTATGCAATAGGCTTGTACTTCTTCAAGCGTGGGTTTGGTGAAACGATTTTTTGACCCCATAACAACAATATTATTTTTTTTATTATTATAATGGAAAAAAAAAAAATAATTTTATAAAATTATATCAGATATTA
>UQYH01000159.1 GCA_900545185.1 uncultured Eubacteriales bacterium
ACGACTTCGGTCGGTTCTGATATAATGAAGAAGACAGGAGAATAGAAACATGAATGAGGAAATAAGACAGCGCACCAAATGGTTTATGGAAGAAAGATTCGGTATGTTTATTCATTGGGGGCTTTATTCTGTTCCGGCAAAAGGTGAATGGCTGAGAAGCGTAGAAAAGATTTCTGTTGAGCAGTATCAGCCATATTTTGACACGTTTAATCCCACTTCGTTTGAACCGCAGAGGTGGGCGAGGCTTGCCAAAAGAGCAGGCATGAAATATTCCGTTCTTACGGCCAAACATCATGACGGTTTTTGCCTGTTTGATTCAAAGCTGACAGATTACAAATCTACCAATACACCGGCACAAAGAGATTTTGTGAAGGAGTATGTCGAGGCCTTTCGTGCAGAAGGCATTAAGGTTGGCCTATATTATTCCTTAATTGATTGGCATCATGAGGATTATCCGGTATGCGGAGATCGGCTTCACCCCATGCGTGATGACGAAACGTATCGGCACCGTGAAGGGCATTTTGAGAGATATATACAGTATTTTCACGGGCAGGTAAGAGAGCTTCTGACCCATTACGGTTCTATTGATTTATTGTGGTTCGATTATTCTTATGACAACATGAAGGGCGAAACATGGGAGGCAACAAAGCTTGTTACAATGATACGGGAGCTGCAGCCCGACATTATTATTAACAACCGGCTCGGCGGTCAAATTCTTTCGGCAGAACCGGAGTTCTATTCGGGTGATTTTCATTCTCCCGAGCAGATTATTCCTCCCGACGGTGTATTAAATGAGCTGGGTCGACCCGTGCCGTGGGAGGAATGTGTTACCCTCAACAGTAATTGGGGCTATATATCAAACTGCAAAGAATATAAATCCGCCAAGGACGTGGTCAGGCTTTTGGTTGAATGTGTGAGCAAGGGCGGAAATCTTCTTTTGAATATTGCCCCCGATGCAAACGGGAAAATACCTTCGCGCTGCGAGGAAATACTGTGTGAGGTAGGTAAGTGGCTTTCGGTGAACGGAGAGTCGATTTATAACTGCGGCCGCTCAAAGCTTTCGAAGCCGGAATGGGGCAGAATTACGCAAGGCAAGGAGTACATGTACATCCATCTGCTTGAACCGAGCGTAGGCTCGCTGTTTATCAAAGATGCCGCGAACTGTGCCGAATACGCAAGACTCATGCTTGACGGTTCTGAAATTCCGATGCGTGAGCCATGGAATCTTACATATCTTGGTTCTGATGAATATTTGTTTCTGAATAAACCCTTTTTTACATTACCCGATGAGATTGATACGGTTATAGCGGTTAAGCTTAAGGCTTAATCAACATCCCCCAAACAAGTGCTTTCAAATATTAATAAACAATCATTTGAGGAGGTAGCAGTTATGTTAAAACGGAAAAAAGGAATGATTCTGGCAGGGGCAATGTCGGCCTTACTGGCCGTTGGCGGATGCACAGGCGGTACAAAGAATGCAACCATGTTTACAGAACAACAGTTAAAGGAAATTGCAGCATCGGAGTATCCGATTCAAACGGAGGAAACACTTAAGGTTTGGACAGAACGCGGAGGAGCGGCTGTCGGGAATTTCAGCGCCCCGATGGAATTTCCTGCTATGATTCAATATCAGGAGAATCTGGGTGTTAAGCTTGACTGGACCTTTGCCGCACCAACACAGTTGGAGCAATCGTTTAACCTAATGGTGGCCTCGGGTGATTTACCGGATATTATAGGCTATTATTTTGCAAACACCGGTAAGGAAGGCATGCCCGGCGGGCCGGGAAAGGCAATAGAGGATGGCTGGCTTGCGGATATGAGCCCCTACCTTAAGGATTATGCTCCGCATTATTACGAGCTTTTACAAAAGGATGAATGGGCTTCGAAGAATGTAAAAACGGATAAGGGTCAGGTTTATATGGCACCGCTGTACATCCGTTCGGAGGATTACCCGGAGGGCGGCGTTGCGGCAGGATATTTTTTCCGTAAAGACTGGCTGGACGATTTGGGGCTTGCCGTGCCGGAAACCATTGATGAATGGGAGGTTGTACTTCGCGCCTTTAAGGAACAAAAGGGTGCATCGACTCCCTTTAGCCTTATGACCTCGTGGATGGACAGAGGCATCGCAAGCGCATTTGATGTCCACCTCGGATGGTATCAGGAGAAGGGTGTTGTAAAATACGGATATGCAGAGCCGAATTACAAAAATTTTGTTGAACGCATGAATCGGTGGTACAAAGAGGGGCTTCTTGATAAAAACTACGGCTTGGCAGAGAGAAAGACCATACAGGCCAATCTGTTAAACGGTCAAACGGGCGCTACGTTTGAATGGATTGCACGGATTCCGAGTTTTACGCAGGCGGGCGCAGAAATCGACCCGAACTTTAAGCTGATTGTTGCGCCGTACCCGGTGGCGCATAAAGGCGACACACCTAAATTCGGAACCATGGATCCCAGAGTCTATTTCGCAGGCTGGGGGATTGGCGGAACCTCTAAAAAGAAAGAGCTTGCCATGAAGGTGATTGATTACGGTTATTCTGAAAAGGGACAGGAGTTTAAGCGCTGGGGCACAAAAGATGTGACGTATGTTATGGAAAATAACACCCATAAGTTTACCGGCCTGATAACCGATAACCCCGATGGTCTTACGTTTGATGAGGCAAAAACTTATTATTATGCGAATGTGCAGTGCCCCGGTATAATCAGCCGCGAGGATTTGCTCTCAAAGGCGCCTGTTGATGAAGCCTATCGGCAGCTGGTAGAACAGTCAATTACCAACTGCTCTAAAAACGACATTGAAAAATATCGGCTGCCGTATATTTCTCCCACAAGCGAAGAATCCGCCGAATATACCAAAATCCAGACGGATATTCTGAAATATGTTGAAGAGATGCTGATTAAATTTATTACGGACAAAGAGCCTATTGAAAATTTTGAAAGCTACCTTGCAGAGCTTGACGCAAGAGGCATGCAGAAATTAAAGGATATAATGCAGCGGGCATATGATCGATATTTAAAAAGATAACAGATAAAGGAGCTATCGGTATGAAGAAAAATACAGCGCAATCTAAAACAACAAACGTTGAGATAAGCTATTTTGAAAGATGTAAAAAGGATTGGCGCATTAATAAGAAAATGTATTTGCTCTTTATTCCCGTCTTGGTGTACTATCTGATATTCTGCTATGCGCCAATGTATGGAGCCATTATTGCGTTTAAAAACTTTTCGCCGAT
>UQYH01000160.1 GCA_900545185.1 uncultured Eubacteriales bacterium
GGAGTTTTTTATGTATCATTTTCCGATAGGCGTTATGCTTGACAGTTTCCGATGCAGCACAAAAGAGGCAATTGAACAAGCGGCCTCAATTGGCGCTGAAGGTTTGCAGATGTACGCAACGACAGGGGAACACAGCCCCGAAAATATGTCCCCCGTAAAATGCCGTGAACTTTTGGATATGGTAAAATCCAACGGTCTTTGTTTTTCTGCTTTATGCGGCGACTTGGGCAGAGGTTTTATTCATCCTGAGCTGAATCCGAAGCTTGTTGAAAAATCAAAGAGAATTCTTGATTTGGCAAAGGAACTGGAGACGAATATTGTTACCACCCATATCGGAGTTGTGCCGGCAGATAAAAACCACGAACGTTATAAAATCATGCAGGAAGCCTGCTATGAACTCTCTCGCTATGCGGACAGTGTGGGCGCTCATTTTGCAATTGAAACCGGCCCGGAAATTGCCGTTACCTTAAAAATGTTTTTGGATGATCTTGGTTCCCATGGTGTGGCCGTTAACTTTGATCCCGCTAATTTTGTTATGGTAACCGGTGATGACCCGGTGCAGGGCGTTCATATCTTACAGGATTATATTGTACATACTCACGCCAAGGATGGTCAAAATCTGCAAAAGTGCAATCCTGAGGTTGTATACGGTATTATCAACGAAGAAGAACATACCGGTTTGGATTATATTGAGGTACCGCTGGGTGAAGGGAACGTTGACTTTGATCATTATTTAAAAGCTCTGGATGACATTGGTTACAAAGGCTTTTTAACCATTGAGCGTGAGGTCGGCGAAAAGCCGGAGGAAGATATTGCCAGAGCGGCAGATTTTTTAAAAAGTAAAATTGCAATGTTATAAAGTAAGGAGGACATTCAAATGAAAAAAATTAAAATTGCATTTATTGGCGTAGGAAACATTGCCGAAACGCATTTACACGGGTATCTGCGGAATCCCCATGTTGAAGTGTATGCGTTTTGTGATATCCGAAAAGAAAGGCTGGATGCTATGGGTGAAAAATACGGCATCACAAGACTTTATACCGATATGCACGAAATGTTGAAATTAGAAGAAATTGATGCTGTCAGTGTTTGTACATGGAACTGCTCTCATGCAGAGTGTGCCATCGCGGCTCTTGATGCCGGTAAGCATGTTTTGTGTGAAAAACCCATGGCTGCCAGTGTTGCAGAAGCTATTGCTATGAAAGAAGCAGCGGAACGGAACCATAAGCGCCTGATGATTGGCTTTGTCAGACGTTTTGGCAACGATTGCGCCTTAATGCGTGATATGGATGCGGCTGATTATTTTGGCGAAATATATTACGCAAAAGCCAATTATCTGCGCCGAAACGGCAATCCCGGCGGTTGGTTTGGTGATAAAGCCCGGTCGGGCGGCGGCCCGTTAATTGACTTGGGTGTACATATCATTGATTTTGCACGGTATATAATGGGAAATCCCAAACCGATTTCTGTTTACGGCGCCACTTTTACCAAGCTGTATGACCGTAAAAATATTAAAGACAAGGGCAATTGTTATTTATCTTCGGCTGTTGGCAAAGATGATATATGTGATGTTGAGGATATGGCAACAGCGCTTATTCGTTTTGATAACGGCGCTGTTTTATCGGTCGAAGCAAGCTTTAGCTTAAATATTAAAAAAGATAACGGTACAATTGAGTTTTTTGGTACCAAAGGCGGCGCCAAGCTCGATCCCGAACTGGAGCTTTATTCCGAAGTAAACGGCTATTTGGCCGATGTAAACCTGGTCACCGAAAGCACAACCGATGGTGACGAACTGTTCCAAAGAGAAATTGACCATTTTGTTGATTGCGTTATGGATGAAAGCATTCAATGTATCAGCCCTGCCGAGGACGGCATTGATATTATGAAGATACTCATGGCTGTTTACGAATCGGCCGAAACCGGTCACGAAGTACAGCTTTAAAGGAGAAACGGAAAATGAACATTGCTGTCGCAGCTACAGTAATGTTCATTCAATCATTATACGTGATCAAAAGAAGCTTTAAAAAGCATCCTTCCCGGTTTTGCCATCGGGAAGGATGCTTTTTAGCGGATGGAAACGTCTGAAAAAGCGAATTGACTTTATATTATTTGCCGTATTTCCCCGGGGTAACGCCGTAAACCTTTTTAAAGGAACGAATAAAGGCATTGACATCGTAAAATCCGCAGAGACGGCAGGTTTCTGTTACCTTAACCTTCGCCGTCAGCAACTCACAGGCTTTTTCCAGTCGGTACTTTAAAATGTAATCCGAAAGCACTTGACCTGTTTTAGCTTTAAAATAACTGGACAGATAATTAATGGTGATGTCAAATTTGTTTGCCACATAAGAAACATTCAGGTTGGGATCGCAGTAATTATCATGCACAAAGGCGATAATTTGCTCAATACGCTCATCAATGTTTCTATCGTTTTGTATAATATTGTCACACAGAACTTGCATATATCCCAACAGAAGTTTTTTGGCCTTTTTTATATCCTCTGCATTAATGATTTCATACATCGTTGAGAAAATTTGCTTGTTTTCGCCAACATCGACCGACACCTTAAGCATGGTTCCGACCAGATTGCAAAGCAAAATTTGTCTCAGACTGGGGCTCAGTTTTCTCTCTTCTGTATTGGTTTTAATAATCTCATCCAGCAAGGCTGCGGCGTTTTCATAGTCACCGCGCTTTAAATGCGTTATCAGCATAAGTTCGGTTTCATGCGAATAAATATAGGCGGCGTCCTCTAAATCTTTTGATACCAACACCGAGCCGGAAGCAGAATAGGGATTTATGCTGATAATATCCTTTGTCTGACGGTACAAGGTGGGCAGTTGGCTTTCCGATTCGGCTGTATCACTGACGGCGCTGATAATTTGCGTTGCGAAGTTTTCGTGCATAAACTGAATGGTAAATTCTGTTTGAGAGCAAATGTCCAGTTCGGGGTTTTCCTTGCCGGAATTGACAATACAGGCATACATACCCTCACATCGGAAAAAATAACATTTTCCCAATGGCTCCATAATTTCCGAAAATACATTTTCAATGGCAAAATAAACAGAGGCAAGGCTGTCGCCGGCTTCATGGTTGGGCGCGTTCAGCACACCGCAGTCCGATACATGAAACAATACCACATTAAAATAGGCCTCTGAAAATTCGGGGCGGTAGAATCGGCTTCGGTTGCTTTCTTCCACGTGCCCCAGCACCAAATTAGATAGG
>UQYH01000161.1 GCA_900545185.1 uncultured Eubacteriales bacterium
GTAACAAACTGCTTTTTTTGATAAAAGCACTCAATCTGTTAAAACAAATAATCCACCTTGTATTATGCAAGGCGGATTATTTTATGTTAAACAGCTTTTTCAAGTTACATCACCAATGCTTTTTTCGGACAAAACCTTGCGCATTTACCACAGCCGATGCATTTATCATAATTGATAGTCGGAGCGTTGAAACCTTCTTGGTCAAGCGCACCGACGGGGCAAACTTTTACTGCCGGGCAGCTATGATTTTGCGGACAGTTTTCAATTATTATTCTTAATTGTTTCTTCATATTCATCACCTCTGATTCTTATACAATTTCAATTCGTTTAAGATTTCGTCCTTTGGACGGTATCCTACAGAAGTTGAAACAATCCTGCCGTCTTTGAAAAGCACAAGCATCGGAATTGATGAAACTTTGAATTTCATTGCAAGCTCAGGTTTATCATCAACATTAACCTTTGCCACCCTAAGCACATCCGCATATTCGTCCGCAATTTCGCTTAAAACGGGAGAAAGCATTTTGCACGGCCCGCACCAGCTCGCCCAAAAATCAAGCAAAATTTCTTGCAAAATAAGAAGTTCATCAAATTCGGCCTGCGCCTTGATAATTCCCTTGTCCTCGACCTTAATTTCGCCAGATTTTAAGCCATCAAGCCGTCTTTTCAGTTCGCTGACTTCCTCCTCTGTTTTTTTTACTTCCGTTTGTGCCAGCTTAAATTTATAGGCCAGCTGCTTGACTTCTGTATCAAGCGATTTGGTATCAACCCCGACCGCAAGCGTTATCTTACCGTCCTCTGCCATTGTATCACGCCCTTTCTGTTTTGTTTTGGAGCATAGAAAAAAGCACCCTGCCTGTGCAAAGTGCTTTTTATGAATTTTGGCTATACTAAATGTTCTTATGATAGGGCAAACCAAATGCCGCCGGAACCTTTGTAATCCAACCCATATGCCAGCTTAGGCGATGGATCATCTTTTTTGACCAACACACTAAACCAGCCCTCTGTATTTCCGCCGGCATACAACTTGCCTTGTAACCGTGGCTTCGGTGCTACTGTCGAACGGGTCGGCATTTCTTCATTATTGCTGCTAAAGGCAGCAAATTTATACTCTGATACGTTAAAGGCGTTGTCATTTTGCACCGATAACACCGAAACTGCCGCCTTGATAAGTACATATTCGTAACCTTCCTGCGGTTCGTCATTAAACATATTAGCCGCTTTTATCATTTCCCACGCTTTATCGCCCCTAATAGTTTCCATAATTCGGATCCCTATTGTGTGGTTATCCGTTGCATATGATATATTCTGCGTATACTGTTGTACCACATTGACAGGCGCTGGGTTTGAGCGCGAATATGTTGTTGTATCCGTTTGGGCGGTTGTCGTTCCGACCTCCGCTTGTCCAAGTTCTGCGTTCCAGTTAACCGGTACGCCCAGCGCATCACCTACTGCACGTAAGGGCAAATAGGTTCTGTCCTCCACAACAAGCGCCGGCGGATCTGATGTGAACTCCTTACCGTTTACAAAAACCTTAAATTCTGCCGGTACGGCTACGTATGACGCTGCCAACGCTCCGACCGTGCCAAAGACGATAGCACCTGCTGCAAATCCGCTTAAAAATTTTTTCATAGGGTCGCCTCCTAAAAATGTTGATATCCTCATTATACAACAAATTACTGTCACAGGCAATATTTTTTTTGTCACAATTCGGGGCAATTTCAAAAAAACAATGGTCAAAATATATCTTCACTCAAATTTCACACCCAGCAAGTCCGTAAAAAACTGTTCTTCTTCGCCTGAAAATTCAACGCCCAAATCAATTTTATCGCGGTTTGCCCGATAAAATTCACGCTCCCAATCGTCAAGCCTTTTTCCCTTTTGTTTTTTATTGCGGATGCCGACAATGGTTTGAAATGTGCACTCCCCGATTTCCATATACGCCGCAACAAACGTCCACCAATGGCAGTAAAAATAAATTGAATCGTATTCCATGTTGCTTTCATGAATATCATTCCTCCTTAAAAATCTGCAGAGTGCTTTCGCTTGCGTCTGCGTTGTAATAGTGTGTTACCGATATATAAAAAACAGAGCCTGCGGTGCAAACGCCCTTATTTGTCTTTTCAGCGTGCGGCAAGCCTTTCGGCCTGCCGTATTTTTTTACCGAAAATCGGGGCTGCCAAAAGCTTTTACTGCTCTTTGCTCTTTTCCATTGACGCGGCCGTACCTGTTTGCCTGTCATCGGCGCCGGATATAATAACCGCCGCAACACCCAACAGACCGCCAGCAACAAGGTTAAAGTTAAGGGTATCTATGCCGAAAATGACAGATACAACACCCGTAATGACAGCTGAAAACGGCATAATAACCGAAACAACACTCGCGTCAACATGCTTCATGGCGTTTGTCCGTATCGTCCAGCACAAGGCCGATGAAATGACCGTAACCAATATCAAAAAGAGAACGTGTTCCGGTTGAAACGAGGCATGCATTTCTTCCACCGGTACCCGAATACCCAAATCCGATGTGACCGTTACAAAGCTTAAAACCAACACAAAAACAAAAGAGACGATAACACCCACCGCCGCCTGTACGGCAAGGTAAAGCGGCGCATATAAGTTTTTGGCAAACGCGCCTGTTCCGGCAATATTGAATCCGTACAATATGCCTGCCAATGCGCAAAGAATCTCCCCGATGCCCCATCCGGCACCTTCGCCGAAGGATGCACCGTTTAAAACAATCACCCCAGCAAGACACAAGAAAGAAGCTGTTATGGTTTTAATGCCCGGTTTTTTCCGGACTAAAACATACATGGCAACAGGTACAATAACACAGGACAAATTCTCTAAAAACGCATATCGCGCCGGTGTTGTATAAGGCAGCCCCAGCTTTTGGCTGATATTGGCAAGCGCCAGAAAAAAGCCTGTGGGAATCCCGGCTTTTAAGTATGTACCGTTCAGTTCCTTTAGGTGATTTTTGGACACCAGCAAGTATACCAAAAGTAAAATCACTTCGGCAAAAAAGTTGCGAACCGAAGGCGAATAGTACCGATACAGATATAAGGTCAACATCGGAGCAATACCCCATACGAATACAACAAAAAACAGCCCTGCATATGAAATGACCTTTTTGTTGCCGAAAGCAGCACTGTACAAGCTTTTATCATGCATACACTCATCCCCTTTAACAGAATCGTAGCATACATCTTGACATTTGGG
>UQYH01000162.1 GCA_900545185.1 uncultured Eubacteriales bacterium
TTGTCAATGCTTTCCGGGTAAAATAAACGGTAATTCTAAAACCGAGGACGGACGGTAAAAGTCATGTTTTTTGTCAATCAACACAATAAAAATATTACGAAATATGTTTTATATAGAAAAAAATTAGAAGTTTGTCACAAAAATGAAAAAAATTCAAAAAGTCCGTTTACAAGACGATGAATTTATGGTATACTAAAATAGTTGGACATAAAGGGATATTGCATCCCTTCGCCGGCAGTGTGCCGGCATAAACTTTACGGGAGGGAAACCAATGAGCAAAAAGTATGTTTACTTATTCAGCGAAGGTGACGCCGGTATGAGAAATCTGCTGGGCGGCAAGGGCGCAAACCTGGCAGAAATGACAAAGCTGGGCTTGCCTGTTCCGCAGGGTTTTACGATTTCGACAGAGGCGTGTACACAATACTACGAAGATGGCAAGAAAATTAATGATGCAATTATGGATCAGATTATGGCCGCCATCGTTAAAATGGAGGAAATTACCGGCAAAAAGTTCGGCGATACGGAAAACCCGCTGTTGGTTTCGGTTCGTTCCGGTGCGCGTGCCTCCATGCCCGGTATGATGGATACCATTTTGAATTTGGGTTTAAATGAAGAAGTTGTAAACGTTTTGTCCGAAAAGTCCGGCAATCCGCGTTGGGCTTGGGACTGCTACAGACGTTTTATTCAAATGTTCTCCGACGTTGTTATGGAGGTCGGCAAGAAATATTTTGAAGAATTAATTGACGAGATGAAGGCCGAAAAAGGCGTTACGCAGGACGTTGACCTGACGGCTGACGACTTAAAGGCACTGGCTAACAAGTTTAAGGAGGCCTACAAGCAGGCAATCGGCGCCGAGTTCCCGACCGATCCGAAGGAACAGCTGATGGAAGCGGTTAAGGCCGTATTCCGTTCGTGGGATAATCCGCGTGCAAACGTATATCGCCGCGATAACGACATTCCGTATTCATGGGGTACTGCCGTTAACGTACAGATGATGGCCTTTGGTAACATGGGCGAAACCTCCGGTACGGGTGTTGCCTTTACGCGTGACCCGGCTACCGGTGAAAAGCACCTGATGGGTGAATTTTTGATGAACGCGCAGGGTGAGGACGTTGTTGCAGGCGTTCGCACACCGCAGAAGATTGACCAGTTAAAAGAGGTTATGCCGGATGTGTATGAGCAGTTTGTCGGCATTTGCCATACGCTGGAGGATCATTACCGCGACATGCAGGATATGGAATTTACCATTGAAGATAAAAAGCTTTACATGCTGCAAACCCGTAACGGTAAGAGAACAGCTAAGGCAGCTCTTAAAATTGCCTGTGATTTGGTTGACGAGGGTATGATTTCTGAGGAAAAGGCAGTTGCCATGATTGACCCCAGAAACTTAGATACATTACTGCATCCGCAGTTTGATGCGGCTGCACTGAAAGCTGCCGAGCCGATTGGCCGTGCGTTGGCTGCTTCTCCGGGTGCTGCCTGCGGTAAAATTGTCTTTACGGCAGAAGATGCCAAGGAATGGGCTGCACGCGGCGAAAAGGTTGTTTTGGTTCGCTTAGAGACCTCTCCCGAGGATATTGAAGGCATGAAGGCCGCTCAGGGTATTTTAACCGTTCGCGGCGGCATGACCTCTCATGCAGCGGTTGTTGCTCGTGGTATGGGTACCTGCTGTGTATCCGGCTGCTCTGAAATTGCGATGGATGAGGAAAATAAAAAGTTTGTTTTGGCCGGCAAAGAATATCATGAAGGCGATTGCATTTCGCTTGACGGTTCAACCGGCTGCATTTACGACGGTTTAATTCCTACGGTAGATGCTTCCATCTCCGGTGAATTTGGCCGTATTATGGCTTGGGCAGATAAATACAGAACCATGAAGGTAAGAACCAACGCCGATACACCGGCTGACGCGAAAAAAGCGCGCGAGCTGGGTGCAGAAGGCATCGGCCTGTGCCGTACGGAGCATATGTTCTTTGAAGGCGACAGAATTGACGCGTTCCGTGAGATGATTTGCTCGGATACGGTTGAAGAAAGAGAAAAAGCGCTTGACAAAATCCTGCCGGTTCAGCAGGGAGACTTTGAAAAGCTGTATGAAGCGCTGGAAGGCAACCCCGTTACCATCCGTTTCTTAGATCCGCCGCTGCATGAATTTGTTCCCACCACAGAGGAAGATATTCAAAAGCTGGCAGATGCGCAGGGTAAATCCGTAGAAGAAATTAAGGCTATTATTGATTCTCTGCACGAGTTTAACCCCATGATGGGTCATCGTGGCTGCCGCTTGGCGGTTACATATCCCGAAATTGCACGCATGCAGACAAAGGCTGTTATCCGTGCTGCCATCAACGTACAAAAGGCGCATCCGGATTGGAAGGTTGCACCCGAAATTATGATTCCGCTGGTTGGCGATGTGAAAGAGCTTAAGTTTGTGAAGAAGGTTGTTGTTGAAACGGCAGATGCTGAAATTAAAGCAGCCGGCAGCAATCTGACATATGAAGTCGGTACAATGATCGAAATCCCCAGAGCAGCGCTCACGGCGGATGAAATCGCCAAAGAGGCAGACTTCTTCTGCTTTGGTACCAACGACTTAACGCAGATGGCGTATGGCTTCTCTCGTGATGATGCCGGTAAGTTCTTAAATGCTTACTACGAAGCCAAGGTATTTGAAAATGACCCGTTTGCAAAGCTTGACCAAAACGGTGTCGGTAAGCTGATGGAAATGGCTATTTCCTTAGGTAAGCCTGTCAATCCGAAGCTGCACTTCGGTATCTGCGGCGAGCACGGCGGCGACCCGTCCAGTGTTGAGTTCTGCTATCATGCAGGCCTTGACTATGTATCCTGCTCACCCTTCCGTGTGCCGATTGCCCGACTGGCAGCAGCACAGGCAGTTATAAACTCTAAATAATAGGTTTTGGGTGTTTTGTTTTTGGGCAACCCCCAATACCATTAAAAAGGCAAAATAAAATATTAAGTGACCTTGAGGGGCAAACACCCTTTGAGGTCATTTTTTTAGCCGAAAAACCTTGTAAAACCTAAGAAATTTGACAATAAAACTGCGATTTTATACACATTAAAAAGCAATGCCGATGATAATGAAATTTGCCCCATGGGTGATAAAAGGTATTGCTAAGCAACATAGTGTTTTTTAAAAACAGCGTTTTTGGAAATGTCAATAAAAGTGCAGTCGAATTATTCCA
>UQYH01000163.1 GCA_900545185.1 uncultured Eubacteriales bacterium
TCCTGCAAAGCGTTTACGTCTTTTGGTACATACTCACTTTGTGATTTTGGCTCCAGAAAATCAGAACAAGCCGATAGGGCCGGCCGATTTGGCAGAAAACAGGTCACAAGCCGCATCGCCGATAACCAGTGTTTTGGCACAGGCCGCAGCATCATATCGTCCTTCCAGCAGCTCCGCATCGGTATACCGATTACCGAAAACGCCGCGCAAAAACATAAACGGATGCGGCTTGGCAAGCGATATATCGGGTTGTGTGTCAGCCAAGGCCGTCTGTGCACGAATCACATCATTATATGTAATAATGGCATCATCGGCAAAGCTGTCCCACACGCCCCAGGCTACCAGCGGATTTTTAGCTTCAACTGCCGGACGGCCGGAGCCGATACCGAGACGTTTGGAACTTCCGATCATTTTCAAAAGCCGCACAAGCGTGGCCTTATCCACAATCGGTTCTTCCGAAAAGCTAAGCCCTGCTTTTCCCGGCTGTACCGTTTCATGATTCCAATATTGCGGCATAAGCTCGCTGCCCAAAAACCATTCCTGAAAACAAATTTGAACCGAAAGCCAAAGCCCCTGCAGCTGCGCCGCTTCCGATTCCGTCATCCCTGCAAAGCGAACCAGCCCGTCAGACAGCGTTGTATACAGTCCCTCCGCAACAGAGGGAAACTCGTTTAACATGGAAAATATTTTTCCGTAATCGTGCGTTTTTTGAATCAGTGCACAGCCAATCACCAGCCAGGACAGATCCCAGTTGTTATTCACGCCGCGCGTTTTCATAATTTTAATCAGTGCGTCATCCGAAAAAACAGCGGCGCGGATGGCAGGCAGCTGCTTTGTCAATTCGGCCGGGCAAATATCCTCCGTACCAAAATATCGGCGGCTGTGCAGCATTTCCCAAACAGTCAGTGCAGCCGTGTTCCAATACACTTCCTCACTGGTCACCACGCCGTCCATATCCAAAAGCACGGTGTCATATTGCGCCATATACGGCTTTAATGTATCCAAACCCATAGCTCCTTTAATCAATGATAAATTCCACCGCACCGGCCACCCCGGCCGATTGGTTGCGGCGTCCGCCGTCTAAATAAAAAGCACGCCCCAAGGCCGTACCCAGGGCACGGAACACAGCCTCCCAAATATGGTGGCCGTTTTTGCCTTTTGCAACATCAATATGCAATGTGCATTGTGCGCCTTGGCAAAAGCCCTCTAAAAACGTCTCTAAATCTTCACTGAGCACACCCTCTGTCTCTGTCGGCAACACAATGTTTCGAGTATCCAAATCAAAATAGGCTCTTTCTTCAAAACTGATGGCACAGGTTGCCTTGGCTTCATCAATAATGCCGACGGCATCGCCGTACCCCACTGCACCCTCCGGCTTGTTTTCCCAAACATAAGAGCGCGCGGCCTTGCCCATGGTAATGCCCAAATCTTCATATATAACATGATTTAAGTAAAATTCATCCAGCGTAAACTCGGTTTCGATTGTCACACCGCTGCGCCAGGCAATATGCTCCAGCATATGCGAAAAAAACGGCGCATGCGTTTTAATTTTCTGCCGATAATCGGAAGCCAAACCGCTTGCATCCAATTTGACCTTCATAACAGATTCCGAGGTTTTTCGTGTTACACAAACCGTTTGCTTCATCGATCCGTGCTCCTTTCCTCAACCGCCAGCGCATGTGCATCGAATCCTTCCACACGCGCAATACGCGAAGCATGTCCGCGCACATTCATAAATCCTTCGCGGCTGGCGTATCCGATGGAGGAACGCTTTAGAAAGTCCATAACCGAAACGGATGAATAGGTTTTGGCAAATCCGCCCGTCGGCAAAATAGCGTTGGGTCCAAGCACAAAATTACACAAAGTAACCGGCGTATAATCACCCAAAAGAATCTCTCCGGCGTTTTTGATTTTTTCCAAAACCGCAAAAGGATTCTGTGTCATAACCTCCATATGCTCCGGCGCATATTCATTAACAAAATCAATAGATTCTTCAAGCGATTCCGTTAAAATCACACCGCCGTAGGTTTCAAAATTCGTTTGAATAAAGCTGCGGCGCTTTTCCGAAAGCTTCGGCAGCTGGCGTTCTATAATCGGCAGCACCCGATCCACCAATTCACGGGAGTGTGTCACCAAAAGTGCAGCCGAATCCGGACCATGCTCCGCTTCGATCATCACGTCCAAAGCGGCTTTTTCCGGATCTGCAAATTCATCGGCCAAAATAATCACTTCACTGGGTCCTGCCGGCAGGCCGCTGTCAATCTGTCCTGCCAAAACACGCTTGGCCGCTGTGGCATATGAGTTGCCGGGGCCGATAATTTTATGACATTTCGGTATGGTTTCCGTGCCGTAAGCAACCGCCGCAACAGCCTGAATGCCGCCCACCTTGTAAATATTTTGTATGCCGATAATTTTGGCCGCGGCCAAAATGGCATCATCACAGCCGCCTTGTTCATTCGGCGGTGTCACCACGCAAATTTTCGGCACGCCGGCCACCACGGCCGGAATCCCCAGCATTAACAAAACAGAGGGAAAGCTGCCCTTGCCGCGCGGCACGTACAGGCAAACATCGGCAATAGGCGTTGTTTTTTCGCCCACCATAAGGCCTTTATCCACATTGGTAAACCACATTTCCTCAGGCATTTGCTTTTCATGAAAATTACGGATGTTTTTGGCAGCATACGTAATGGCTTCACGTGTTTCGGCATCCAAACGGTGGTAGCCGGCTTCAATTTCTTCGGGCGTCACCCGAATGGCATCAGGCGCCAATGTCACGCCGTCAAATTTTGCGGTGTATCGCAAAACAGCCGCATCGCCGCCCGCTCGGATGTCGGCCGCAACCTCTTTGGCAAGCTCCATCTGGCGGCTGATATCCTGCTCGGCACGCTTTAAAACAAATTCCTTTTCGGCCTGCGTCATATCCTTTAACACACGTACTTTCATGTAGCGACATTCCTTTCCGGTTGTAGGTTTTTGGCTCAGTCGGCGCACCGTCCGCAAAATCGCAGCCGTTAAAAACAGACTGCAAGCCGTATTGGGCACGTTTATGCGACAATGCTCCACCT
>UQYH01000164.1 GCA_900545185.1 uncultured Eubacteriales bacterium
AAAGATGCCATTGCGAAATAAGTGAAAGAAGCTCATAGCAAAGGGAGTGTTGCACATGCAATACTCTCTTTTTTTATCCCGATATGTATAAGAGACTGTCCCTTTGACAAATATGCATATATTATGCGCATATATACATCTTTATGCACGTAATTTAAAAAAATATTAAAAATAACTTGCATAATTATACAAATTGTTGTATAATTATTTGCATAGCACAGAGAGGATGAACCGAAAATGGATTTAAATACGGTTATGAAGCTGGATGAACAGTATTATATGAACACCTTCGGCAAGCGGACACCGGTTTGCTTTACAAAAGGGCATGGGCTGTATCTTTACGATACGGACGGCAACCGATATGTCGATTTTTTGGCCGGTATTGCCGTCAGTGCACTGGGGCACACACATCCGGTTTTAACAGCCGCACTGCATAAGCAAATTGATTGTCTGCTGCACACCTCCAGCCTATACTATATAGAAAATCAGGCACGGTTGGCCGAGCAAATTGTGAAACACTCGGCGGCAGATAAGGTGTTTTTTGCCAATTCCGGTGCCGAAGCCAACGAGGGCGCCATTAAGCTTGCCAAAATGTATTTTTATAAAAAGAATCAGCCGGAAAAGAATGAAATCATTACGTTGACCAATTCCTTTCACGGCAGAACGCTGGCCTGTGTTGCCGCAACGGGGCAAACCAAATATCAAAAGCCGTATCGGCCGCTGACACCAGGCTTTACGCACGTGCCGGCCAACGATTTTGACGCACTGGCCGCCGCGGTGACAGAGCACACGGCCGCGATAATGGTAGAGCTGATTCAAGGCGAATCGGGCGTACATCCGCTGGATGCGGATTATGTAGCCAAGCTGGCTGCCCTGTGCAAGGAAAAGGACATTTTACTGATTGTGGACGAAATTCAAACCGGCATGGGACGGACGGGCGCGCTGTTTTGTTACGAAAATTACGGCATAGCGCCCGATATATTCACCTTGGCCAAAGCGTTGGGCGGTGGCGTGCCGATCGGTGCCGTTTGCGCCAAGGACGAAATTGCAGCGGCATTTGAGCCGGGCGACCACGGCACAACCTTCGGCGGCAATCCGCTGGCAACAGCAGCCGGACTGGCCGTGTTTGAAGTGATGGACAGCGAACATCTGGCCGAAAACGCCAAAACAGTTGGCCGATATTTAAAAGAAGCGCTGGTCGCCCTTACAGCGCAATACCCCGTGATTGAAGAAGTGCGCGGCATGGGATTGATGCTGGGCGTGGCCTTTAACAAGCCGATTGCCAAAGCCGTGCAGAAAGCCTTGTTTAACGAAAAATATTTAGTTGGTGCGGTCGGCGATTCACTGCTGCGTTTGGCACCGCCGCTCATTATCAATCAAACAGAAGCAGACGCCTTTGTCAAGGCACTGGAAGCGGCTCTATCGGCCGTAACGGAATAAGGAGGTAACCGCAATGAAGCATTTATTATCACTGCACGATTGGTCACCGGAGGAGGTTAACGCCGTGCTGGCATTGGCCGCCAAGCTAAAGAAGGAACAAAAGGCCGGTATACCGCACCCGATTTTGCAGGGCAAAACCTTGGGGATGATTTTTTCCAAGTCCTCCACAAGAACGCGTGTCTCCTTTGAAGTGGGCATGTATCAGCTGGGCGGCCATGCGTTGTTTTTAAGCGAGCATGACATTCAGCTGGGACGCGGTGAAAGCATTTACGATACGGCAAAGGTGCTTTCACGGTTTTTGGACGGTATTATGATTCGTACCTATAAGCAATCGGACGTGGAGGATTTGGCGAAGTACGGCTCTATTCCCATTATTAACGGCTTAACGGATCTTTTGCATCCCTGCCAGATTTTAGCCGATTTGCTGACGCTGCAAGAGCACGGCGGCGCACTGCCCGGCAAAAAGATGGCCTATGTGGGCGACGGCAATAACATTGCTCATTCTCTTTTGTTCGGCTGTGCCAAAACAGGGATGGAAATTGCCATAGCCACACCGAAAAATTACGCTTGTGATGAGTCGATTGTTAAAGCCGCCATAGAGGATGCCAAGGCAACCGGCGCAAAGGTTTTGATTACCAACGATCCCAAGGAGGCCGCCTCAGATGCCGATGCCGTATATACCGATACCTGGGTCAGCATGGGCCAGGAAGATCAAAAAGAAGAAAAAGTAAAATCCTTTGCACCGTATCAGGTGAACGAGGATTTGATGAAATTAGCAAAGAAGAATGCCATTTTTCTGCATTGTCTGCCTGCATATCGCGGCATGGAGGTAACGGAGGGCGTTATTGACGGTCCGCAATCGGCCGTTTTTGACGAAGCGGAAAACCGCTTGCATGCACAAAAAGCGGTTATGGCAACACTTATGGCAGATTGATGGCAAACCGGCGGCAAACAATCGGCTGCCGATGGTTCGGAGAAGGAGGTAATGACTATGTTTTCGGTTCGGAAAGCAACCGCAGAGGATACGGACAGCATTGTGACAATTACAAAGCAGGCCTTTCAAAAATACATTGAAATCGCAAATTTGGAGGATACCGCAGCCCTGCACGAAACGCGCGAGCAGGTGCAGAGCGATATTAACGAAAAGCTTGTGTATGTGGCCTATATTGATGATGAGGTTGTCGGCAGTGTGCGCGCAGAATTTGTGAACGATGAAACGGTTTACCTCTCCCGATTCGGTGTCAGCACCAAATATCAGAATTTGGGCATCGGCAAATCCATTATGGGTGTTTTTGATAAGGAAATGCAAAAAATGGGCGTAAAGCGTGTGATTTTACACACGGCCGCAAAGGCATCGCCGTTGGTGCGGTTTTATTACGGCCGCGGATTTTATATTTATTCTACCTGTGTTTCTAAGGGATATATTCGCGCGCTGTTGTGTAAGGACTATGCTTAATGAGAAGGGGAATGTAAAAAAAGTCCGGACCGCAAAAAGACAACAAAAATCATGAATTAAGCAATGCAAAATGCATTGAAATAGAAATTTTCCTATCCCCTAAAACGCACAAAAGGAGCTGTTTAAACAGAGATC
>UQYH01000165.1 GCA_900545185.1 uncultured Eubacteriales bacterium
TCCTCAATAGCTCAGTTGGTAGAGCATGCGGCTGTTAACCGCAGGGTCGTTGGTTCGAGTCCAACTTGGGGAGCCAATTCTTTGTAAATCCGAACTGTTAAGCGCGGCTTGCAGTTCGGATTTTTCTAGTTTCCCGTCTGTCCCGGTTAGATTATATGTCAGCACAATTTTATCGGTGAATACATGTACGGAGCTGACGAAGCAATCAATAATACTTCTTTTGTATTCCTCCGCGGCGCAGCCGTCCGGCTGCATAAAACTGTTCAATAAATATTTTATGTGTTCTTGCGTCAGCTTGCCATGATTCTCGGGCAGCGCAGCCATTTCAAATCTGATTTGTTCTTCTTCCTTTTCCAGTTCTGCAAGGCGCGCTTGCGTGTGTCGGCTGATGATGCCCTGTTCAATCGCGTTCATTATGTTGTTAAGCGCTTTTTGTGTTTCGGTCAGCCGCGATTCCAGCATTTTAAGCTGCGGATTTTCAGCACATTCATTCTCATAAAAATCGGCGCATTGCTTAGCAATTAATTCAATTTTGCCCGGTGCCAAAATATGCTTAACGGTTTCATCTGCGACACAATTCTCCAAATCGTCCTTGCGGATGCGCTTAAGCGCGCAAGATTTGGCGCGTTCTTTATGCGTACGGCAAAGATAATAATAGTGCGGTACACCGGTGCGGCTTGTTCCGCTTTCACCGTGCATGCCGTTTCCACATTCACCACAATACACTTTCCCCGTTAAAAGGTAGTCCACGCCCTTGGCTCTTGCAGGTGTGCGCTTGTTTTCATTTATGCGTTTTTGCACGCGTTCAAACTGTTCTTTGTCAATCAATTGCGGAACGCCCCCTTTTATTTTTACATCGTTATAGGTGTATAGGCCTGTGTATTTTTCATTTTTAAGTATAGCATTAACCGAGCTGAATTGAAAGGGCTTGCCGGTGGCAGTTTTCGCCCCGATGCCGCTTAAATATTCACAGATATTTTTAACCGTTTCGCCGCTGTCGTACATATCAAAAATGGTTCTGACAATCGGCGCGGTTTTTTCATCAATCTGATAATGCTTTTCACTGTCTGCCGTATAGCCGTACGGCAGCGAACCTGTCACGCGGCATTTCAAAGC
The DNA here is from genome assembly GCA_900545185.1 of uncultured Eubacteriales bacterium. GTDB lineage: Bacteria > Bacillota > Clostridia > UBA1381 > UBA9506 > UMGS755. Next base: position 1,117 of record UQYH01000165.1, read on the forward strand.
GGTTTCATACATGCCGCGGTTGACTTTTTGCGATAATTCGGCCGAGAAATATTCGGCCATGCCCTCCAGCATGGATTCCAAGATGATACCTTCGGGTCCTTCCGGGATGGCTTCTTTGGCATAAAGCACCCGTACGCCGTTTTTCTTTAGTATGGCCTTATATCTTGCACTGTCGTAACGATTACGCGCAAAACGATCGGTTTTGTACACGATAACGGCATTAAAACGGCCGCTGCTGCTGTCGGCTATCATTTTTTGAAATTGGTCGCGGTCATCATAACGGCCGCTTTGTGCGCGGTCGATGTAAGTATTCACTACCGTGATGCCGTGGGTTGCCGCATAGGCGTTACATTCGCGAAGCTGCCCTTCAATAGACTGTTCGGTTTGCTTATCGCACGAAAACCGCGCGTAGATAACGGCGGTTGTTAAATCTTGAATCATTTCTTGCATAAAAAATGCGCTCCTTTTCAAAATATTTGTAAAAATACTTGTAAAACGGGCGCATTTGTGGTATAATAAGCACGAATTCGAGGTGCTTTCAATGCGAATGCGCCCTGCCCTTGCACTGCTGGTAACAGTGCAGGGGCGCTTTTATTTTATTTTATTTGTTATATTATTTACAGTTTTTACACTGCGTATAACCGGCATTTATGGCATCGGTCAAAGTCATTTTAAAGGCCGTTTTGTTAATATGGTAACAGTTCGGGTCTGTATGATAGACTGTGCCCGTCTTGGACTTCCAGACAATTACATCATCGGTGCCCGTAGTGGGCGTTGCTGTTGCAGCCGTTACCGGAGTTACTTGAGTTACCGGAGTTGCCGGAGTTGCCTTATTCTGCCGTGATGACAGCAGTATCAAGCACATACAAACGACAACTATTGCCGTTACCGATAACGTGGCCGTGATACGTTTATGTAGGGCATTCGGGGTGGTATCTATACTTTTATTGACGCGCACAAATGAATCAAACTGCAACAGTAATTCTTTCTCCTGTGCAATGGGATTATTTACCGATTCACGTTGCAGCATATCAAAAACAACAGCGGCTGATCCTCTGTCTAAGCCCGTTAACAAGGCAATTCTATCAATGGACATGCTGCCAATTTCGCGCAAGATACACGGTGGGGCCAATAGGTAGTATGCAAAAGCCTGTGCTTCCGCTTCGTGCCTATCGTTTTTACCGCTGCCGTATAAATAGGCACCGGAACGTCTATGTTTTAGATGTTTATGTCCAATTTCGTGTGCTACGACCAAAAGCCGTTCACCGTAGCTTAAATCATCTGAAAACAAAATGATTGTGAGTTCGCCCAAGGCTATTGTGATACCCTTGTTGGTCTCCATGCCTAAGGCTACATCCTGTTTAACAGAATCCGGCAGCATTTGGGATATTTGTTCTGCTTTGGAGTACGGCAGAATAACAAAATTGCTGTCCAATAATTCCGATTCCAGCTTTTCAAGCGTTACCGGGAGCGCGTCAATTTGGGTTGTCAATAAAAAACCGTAAGCCAACATCTTAATATTTTGCATACCTTGTGACATCCTTTCCATTTAAAAATTTAGGTATTTTTATTATAGCAAAGATGTCATATTGTGTCGAAAATAATGGCACGCCTAAGATGTCGGAGGAGAGTTATCTATTTTCCTTACGTAAAATTTCAATAATTCCCATTACTTTTTCGTATTCATCTTCGGTTAATGTTGTCCGGGTTGTGTTTCTCCCGTCATAGCCGATGATGTCATACGTGGTTTTGCCCAGTTCTTCGGCGCGCTCTAAAATTTCGCGCGCGGTCATTTGCTCAATGCTTTTAGGCTGGGCGTTATCGGGGGTGCCCCCGCCGCCCGGGCGTAGGGGTCGCCGGTCTCGCGGGTGACGCCGTCCACGGTGACGGCAAAGGTATAGTAGCGG
>UQYH01000166.1 GCA_900545185.1 uncultured Eubacteriales bacterium
CTGTTGTTTGAATCTCTCCGGCCTTTTTCAGCGCTATTTTTGTCAGAACGGGACCAATCAATTCATAAATTAAAGTGCCGCACAAAATAACCGCACGGATGGTTGCCCCGTATTCCGGCACAACCGTCGTGGCCGCCAGCGACAGACCGATTGCCACACCGGCCTGCGGCAGCAGCGCAAAACCCAGATATTTAACAACCTTTTCATCGGCATGCATACAAAGACCGCCCAACGCCGCGCCGCCGATTTTGCCAATGACACGAAAAACCAAATACACAATACCAATCAGACCGATACTTGCCAAAACGCTTACATCCAGTTCAGCGCCGGAAACAACAAAAAACATCAGATAAATCGGCGGTGTAAAGGCCTCGCTCACCTTCATAACCTCCGGCGCCTCGTTGCTGACGTTTACAAACACAGACCCCAGCGCCATGCACAAAAGCAGGGACGAAAAGCCGCATAAGTCGGCAATGGTAACACCTAAAAATATCATACCGATGACAATGCAAAGCCGATTGCCCGGTTTTTTAAAGAATCGCAGCGGAAAAAGCATGAAAGCGCCTAACAGAGCACCCACACCCAGCGCACCGACAATTTCAATGATCGGCGTGATAATACTCATAGCAAAGCCGCCATCGTTTTTACCCGTAATCATACCCGAAATGGCCACACAAATACCGAACGCCATCAGGGCAATGGCATCATCCACCGCCACGACCGTAAGCAGTGTGCTGGTTACCGGCCCCTTTGCCTTATATTGGTTAATCACCATAATGGTTGCCGCCGGTGCCGTTGCCGCCGCAATAGCCGAAAGAACCAGAGAAAATGCCACTTCTTGGCCAATCAGCAAAAGCCCCAGAAACACCATAATCACGGCGCCGACAGCCTCTAAAATCGAAATGACAATCGGCGTCATGCCAATTTGCTTTAAATACGAAAGCTTAAATTCACTGCCGATGGAAAACGCAATAAATCCCAGTGCAACTTCAGAAACCAAGTCAAGCTGCGTCACCACATCACCCGGTATTAACTTTAAACAGCAAGGCCCGATGATCAGCCCTGCGATTAAATAACCTGTTACGTTTGGCAGCTTAATCAGCTTCACAATACGCCCAAACAGCATGCCGGAAAAAATAATAATCGCCAAATACCCCAAAACACCTATTTGCATGCTATTTCACCATTCCTTCAACAAAATTCACCGGCAGCGAGAACATAATACCCGTGTTGGGCTTATCCAGTCCGCCGGTTACTTCTTCAACAATTTTACGCGCCGTTTCCAGCTGACCTTCTTTTAAAACGGTAAAAATTGTCTTGCTTTCCTCCCGATCGGGATTCAGCACCTTGCGCAGCATTCCAAAGATGGGGATTTCCTCATCGGAATTTAAAAGTGTTGTGCCCATGCCTGTGCTGTTTAAAATGGTCGCGCCGCCAATACCGCCTGCGGCCAGCTGCGCCATTAAATCCTCCAAAAGCTCCACCTTGTTTAAAACAATCACTAATAGTTGCATCATAATCATCCTTCTTTATCTTATTTAATATGCCTGTTATAAACGCACCTCTGCCACGTTGTCTGCCTCACGATATGTAATGCGGTCACCTTCACAAGCTAGGGTGTCGATATAGTCAAGATATTCTTTTTGGCTTGCAAACGGCGCCTGATAGGACGCACAGATTTCTTTGGCGCGGCTGCCGCCGTTTTGCAACAGAAGCGTTAACATAGCAAGTTGCCACTTGGCCGAGCCAACGCATGCCAAATCGGGGTTTGCTATCATATAATCATCACCATGCGAGGTGCCGGTGGCGCCCGGCGCATACGGATGAATCATCGGCATAACGCAGGATATATCGCCCATATCCGTACTGCCGGTGTTCACAACGCCTGTTTCAACAAATTCCTGCTCCGGCATAACCTGTGCCAGGGCATCCTTAGCCAGCGCAATCATACCCGGCGCGTTGCGATAAGGCGCATAGCCCGGTATATCCTGAATATCCACATTCGTACCAAGAGAAAGCGCCGCACCGCACAGGGCGCGGTTTACCTTGCGGTTTGCATCAGAAATGGCCGCAAAATTCTCGCCGCGGACATAACTTTCAATGCACACTTGCTCCGGAATGGCATTGACAGCCGTGCCGCCCTGCGTAATAATAGGATGGACACGAATTAAATCACGTTCCCTAAACGTCTCACGTATAGAGTTAATGGCCTGCAAGCCTAAGGTTGCGGCATATAATGCGTTACGCCCTTTCCACGGACTGCCGCCCGCATGTGCCGAAACACCTTTGTATGTAATCCGCTTTGCTAAGCACCCCACGCCGCCGACGTTAACTTCAAAATGCTCTGTCTCGGTTGTGTGTACCATCAAGGCCAGGTCAACACCTTCAAAATAACCGCGGCGCATAAATTCCGGCTTACCGCCGATATATTTAATAATGCCCTGCTTACGCAGCATGTCACGATATTCAAATTCAATCATTTCTTCTGCCGGTACGGCACAAAGGCGAATCCGTCCGCACAGTGCATCGGTTATGCCCGGTTCTTTTAAAGCCGCCGCAATGCCAAGCAGCGCCGCACATTGTGCCGCATGGCCGCAGCAATGAACGGCGCCCGTCTCCGGGTCACATTCCTTGTGATTTTCGCAAATCAAAGAATCCATCTCACCCAAAACCAATACTTCCGGCCCGGGGCGACCCGTATCTAAAATTGTGTAAAAACCCGGAATATCACCTGCACGGACAAGTGTATATCCCAGCTTTTCAAATTCTTCTTCCATATAACGGCTTGTTTTTTTCTCCCGATAGCCCGTTTCCGGATTTGCCCAAATATAATCCAGCGCTTTTAAAATGAGTGTCCTGTTTTTTTCGACAGCTTCTGCCAAGTGATTCGACATAGTTCCCCACTCCTTTTTTATTTTTCCTTTGACCATCTTGGTTTTTTTTTTTTTTTTTTAATGATACGGCGACCACCGAGATCTACACTCTTTCCCTACACGACGCTCTTCCGATCT
>UQYH01000167.1 GCA_900545185.1 uncultured Eubacteriales bacterium
TTGCAAGCGCCCTTCATTTTTTCTTACACGTTTTTTACACGTTTTTCCCCTTCAAAAAATTTTTTTACTTTTTTTCAAATTTTTATTGACAAATTGGGGTTACATGTGTAAACTATTAGTATAAGGGTTACAATTGTAAACTGTTTTGACCGGAAAGGGTGATCGATGTGTCCAAAGAAGTTTGTATTGCAGAAACCGAATGGAAGGTTATGGAGGTTTTGTGGCAAAAGCCCAATCAAACCATAACCGAAATTAAAGCGGCGCTATCCGAAAGCGGCTGGAGCGATTCGACCGTAAAAACACTGGTTCGCCGCCTTACACAAAAAGGCGCATTGGCAATTGACCGCACGGCTTCGCCCTTTTGCTACTATCCGCTTGTGGAAGAGGAAGCTTGCCGCCGCAAAGAAACACGGCATTTTATTGACAAAATTTATAACGGATCGGTGAAAATGCTGATTGCCAGCCTGACCACCGACAGCAGCTTAACCGATGAAGAATCACAAAAATTAATGGAAATTATTGATAAAATGGAAGGAGATGTATAGTATGACCTGGCTCACAACAATGACAATTCACGTTTCCGTCACGGCTGCGGTGCTGCTGTGCATAAAATTCATATTCAAAAATCACCTTTCGGCCAAATGGCAATTTTGTCTTTGGGGCATTTTGCTGGTGCGCCTTTGTATGCCGATTTTACCGCAAAGCGGCCTATCAGTTTACAACGTGGTTAAGCCCTCTGCTTTGCCGCGCACGACCATAACGGCGGCTGCACCCCATCAGGCTCCCGTGCCTTCTGTGCAAAAAGGTGCTGCAATCAATGCCGAAAACGAGCCTGCGCAGCTGTCGCAAAACGTTAAGACCGTAAACATTCAATCTCTTTTGCGTCATGCATGGATGATTGGTGCAATCCTTTTGTTTTGTTCCTTTATATTGCCATACCTTCTGTTTTGCCTGGGGCTTCGTCATGCCGAATCCATAACCGATGCCGCAACGCTGAAACGCTTTGAAACCTGCAAAAAGGAACTGCACATAAAGCGCCGTATAACGCTGCGCCGCGGTGATACGCCCATGCTGAAGGGGATGATTTGCCCAACCGTAATTCTGCCCGAAGGCTATACCGAAGCGGAGGAACGGAACATTTTTATTCACGAGCTGTGTCACTATAAAAACGGTGATATTGTTTACCTATGGCTGGCGGTGCTGATTTTGTGCTTAAACTGGTTCAACCCCATCATTTGGTATGCCTTTTTCATCTTCCGCCGCGATGTGGAGCTATATTGTGACCAGCGGGCATTAGAGCACACCGAAAATAAAAAAGAGTATGCTTCACTGCTCTTAAAATCCTCTCTGCGCAAAAACAACTTTGTTTTCGGCACAACAGCTTTGCAAAACGGAGAAAAAGAAGTGACAAGGCGGATTCGCCATATTGCCTACTTTAAAAAACCATCTGTTGTTTGGAGCGCTGCATTGCCGCTGGTTGCACTGACCATTGCGGCATTGTGCCTGACAAATGCCGCCCCCGATATTGCAATGAGCGATGCCGATTTTACGGCCTATATGGCCGATACGCAGATCGGAGCTATTATGGCCGACTTAGACTATGCCTCGGAAGAAAAAATTGTATTTCACTATCTGCGCGGCCTGTTTGTGTACGATGTAAAGGCGCAAGCCCTGACAAAACGCTTTGACCTTTCACAGCTGAATGTCGCGCCGCACCAGCAAGGCTCCAACGGACTGAGCTGCACTGTCAGCGCAGACGGGTCAACCGCACTGCTCACCAGCTACGGCCCCGAAGATGAGATACGTGATTTTGAAACATACCAAATCAACTTAAATACCGGCCGTGTTCGCAAAACACAGCTGACCGAGTTGTCGAATCCCTTTACCGGTTTAACCGATACGTATACGGTCTTTCCGCAGCCCATCGGTTGGTTCAGCAATTTCTGTGCAGTTATGCCGGACGGCACGGCGTATTATCTGACGACAGAGCAAAGCAGCATCGGTGGATTGGAATTGGTGCACGCCAAGGATAACGAAATTCTGACCAAAACCTACGTGTTAAATCCCGATTTTAAAGAATCGCTTCCCTTCGCTCCGACAGACATTCACGACCTTACGGAAGCTGTTCTTTCCTATAACGGCAACACCTACTCCGTAAACAGCAGCGAAGGGCTGCAGGCAATCAGTCAAATGCTGCAAAATGCGCGCCCCATAAAGAGCAATACGGCCTGCCCGTTTGAGGCAATGATTTCCTTTGTGCGCACAGACGGTCAAAGCGGCTGTGTATACCTTGCAACAGACAGCTGCGGCATGTTGAAAACAGAAGATGAAATGTATTACAAATACGCCGACAACGCAGCCGACATCAGCAACCTTTTAATGCATTTCGGCTTAAGCGGCTTTGAAGAAGATTCTTACAGCTTAAAGACCATGACGGAGCAATACCTGCGCGATGAATTTCGGCGTGTTTACGGCCCGATTTATAAAATTACGGGGCTGCGTATAACTGACTGGAAACAAAGCGGAAATGAAGCATCTTTTCGGTATCAAATGACATATGAATATTATAACCGCGAGCCGGATAAGGTGGCCTATATTCAAGAAGCAAAAAAAGAAGGCCAAGAAAAATATGAAGCCTTAAAGGCCGATTATCTGGCGCCCAAAGAGTCAAATTACGAATTTAAGGTCACCTACGGCGGTGATCCGGAAAATCCGCTCTCCTCGGCCGGGCATTTCACGCTGTATTACAACGTAGCCCCCAAGGGTGAAGAATGGCAGGAAGTGACGATTGATGATTTTATCGTGAACGAATAAGCTCTTAAACAGTAAAAAGGGGTTCCCTCTGATAGTTTGCATTCTGTCAGAGGGAACCCCCTTGTTTTATATGACCGATTTTTATATCCGTTTTATAAAAAGCCCTTTACTGTTTTCCACACAGCCAATCGGCCGGATTTTTCTGTAGCATTGTAAGAATTTGTTCCTGTGTAATGCCCTCATCCTCCATC
>UQYH01000168.1 GCA_900545185.1 uncultured Eubacteriales bacterium
GTACAATATAAAAGAGGCGTCAGGCCTTTGTTTTTTGCTGCCTGTTTTCGGGCGGCGGCCGCAGATACCGTGGGCTTCGGCTTTTTGGCGCAGCGGCGAATCAAAACTTAAACACAAGGGGCGTGTACCGTGAAAAGAGAACGTGTTTTAGAAATTTTAAAAGAAGCAGGCGTGCTGCAAGAGGGGCACTTTTTGTTAACCTCCGGCCGCCATTCGGACAGATATTTGCAATGTGCAAAAATTTTTCAGGATACAAAATACAGTGAGGAGCTTTGCGCCGATCTGGCCGCAAAATTTAAAGATGCAGGCGCGGAGCTTGTCATCGGCCCTGCCATCGGCGCGATTCAAATGAGCTACGAGGTGTCGCGTCATTTGGGCGTGAAAAACATTTTTGCCGAGCGTGAAAACGGCGTTATGACGCTGCGCCGCAGCTTTACCATTACCCCCGGTCAAAAGGTTTTGGTGGTAGAGGATGTAGTAACAACCGGCGGCAGTGTGCGCGAAGTGATTGATATTGTCCGCGCTCACGGCGGCGAGGTGGTCGGTGTTGGTGTGGTGGTAGATCGCACCGGCGGCAAAATCGATTTTGGTGTGCCGCTCGAATCCGTTATCTCGCTGGATGTGACATCTTACGAGCCGGAGGCTTGTCCGCTTTGCCAAAAGGGGCTTCCGCTGGTTAAGCCCGGCAGCCGCAGCATAACAAAGTAATGCCGCAAGCATAACAAAATTAACCTTTCACCCTGCCGCAGGCAAATTTTATATAACTCTTTTTGCGCCGGGCAGGGCGGCAGAACGGAGGGTTTTATGTCTATGTCGCACGAAGGGCACCGCAAGCGGATGAAGGATCGCTTTGACAGCGAGGGCAGCTTTGATAATTTTGCTCCGCACGAAATATTGGAAATGATTTTATACAGCACCATTCCGCGCGGCGATACCAACGCCATCGGGCACGAATTGATTCACGAATTCGGTAATTTGGCGCACGTGTTTGAGGCCTCGCCCGGTGAACTGACAAAGGTAAACGGCATTGGTGAGCGCAGCGCCTTTTTGCTGAGCCTGATACCGCATATCTGTGCCGCTTACAATCAGTCCAAATGGACGCGGAACATCACACTCGGTTCGGTCGATATGGCCGGGCAATATGCCATTAATTTATTTATCGGCAGGCATACGGAGGAATTTCGGATTATTTGTCTCGATTCAAACCGCCGCGTGTTTTATCAGGGTGTTGTGGCGCGCGGCACCATTAACGAGGTACCGGCCTATCCGCGCCTGATTGTGGAAGAGGTTTTAAAGCGCAAGGCACAGTATGTTATGTTTGCGCACAATCACCCAAACGGCTCATCCATGCCGTCTACGGGGGATAAAATTGCCACACAGCAAATAGAATCCGCGCTGGAGGCCATTGATGTGAGAATGCTTGATCACATCATTGTGGCAGGGCAGCAGTACTACAGTATGGCAGAGGGCGGCTTATTGTAAGGGATGTAAAAAAAGCCCGGAACGCAAAAAGGCAACAAAAATCATGAAGCAGGCAATGCCGCGTTTTTAGCTTTGCGTATGGGGACATCGTGCCGTTATTTTGCGCGCGGACGGAAAATGAGCGCAATGAGATAGCCGAACACAACGGCCGCCGTAATACCGGCTGCCGCACCCGTTAAACCGCCGGTTAAAATACCCAAAATCCCTTTTTCGGCCACGGCCTTTTGCACGCCGCGCGCTAAGGTATAACCAAACCCCGTCAGCGGAACGGTGGCGCCTGCGCCGCCCAGCTTAACAAGCGGTTCGTACCAGCCGAACAGGGTAAAAAACGTACCGGCCGAAACATAAAGCACCAAAATACGGGCAGGCGTCAGCTTGCATTTATCAATTAAAAGCTGCGCTATGGCGCACAACGCGCCGCCGATTAAAAAAGTCCATATATATTGCATACATCTCATCCTTTAAAACAGGTATTGATAATGACAGTATATACAAATATATTAATTTTATACAAGTAGGAGTGGTAAACAATGTCAGGACATTCCAAATGGTCGAACATAAAACACAAAAAGGAAAAAAGTGATGCCAAAAAGGCCAAAATTTTTACAAAATTAGGCCGCGAAATTTCGGTTGTTGTTAAAGCAGGCGGCCCCGATCCCGATGTAAACGGCAAGCTTAAGGACGTTATTGCCAAGGCAAAATCGAACAATATGCCCAACGAAAACATCGACCGCTGCATTAAAAAAGCATCCGGCGAGCTGGGCAGCGATAATTATGAAGAAATCACATACGAAGGCTACGGCCCCAGTGGTGTGGCCGTGATTGTGGAAACGCTGACGGATAACCGTAACCGTACCGCCGGCGATATCCGCCATTATTTTGATAAATTCGGCGGCAATTTGGGTCAAAACGGCTGCGTAAGCTTTATGTTTGACGCAAAGGGCGTTATCATTATCGATAACGAAGAAGGCGAGCTGGACGAGGATACCGTGATGATGGACGCGCTGGATGCCGGTGCCGAGGACTTTACCGCGCAGGAGGATTGCTTTGAAATTATGTGCGATCCTGCCTCCTTTGCCGCCGTGCGTGACGCGTTGGAGGAAAAGGGCTATAGCTTCGCTTCGGCCGAAATTGAAAAAATTCCGCAAACCACCGTTGCGTTGACGGACGAAAAGGACATTTTGTTTATGAACAAGCTGATTGATATGCTGGAAGATAACGACGATGTGCAAAACGTGTACCACAATTGGGAGGAATAATGCCTGACCATTTAGCACGGAGCACCGGCCGAACAGCATAACAAATGGATATTTTCAGAGAATACCCCTTTCGTTTTACGTGAAACATTGCGCAAAACGAAGGGGACTTTTTTGTTAGGGGGTGGGGTAGCAAACCCCCTAACAAAAAAATGCACGTACATTATAAATTGTGTCGAACGTGAAAGAGGGTTACCCGAACCAAAAAGAATATTTATACAACGGGCGCAATCAAACACCCCCCC
>UQYH01000169.1 GCA_900545185.1 uncultured Eubacteriales bacterium
GGTAACAGGGCATTTAAATGATTGCATGGGAATGCAGAAAGGAACTTTATCTATGGCAGGAACACACTCTAAAATCGCAATGGTAGGCGCCGGGCTTGTCGGCTCTACAATTGCTTACACAATCGCAGTCCGCAACCTTGTTTCGGAGCTTGTGATTATCGACATCAATCAGGAAAAGGCAGAGGGCGAAGCGCTTGACATCGGCCACGGCCTTGTTGCGCTGGGCGAGATGAACATTCACGCCGGTACATATGCCGACATTGCCGACAGTGATATTATTATCATTTCCGCAGGCATGGGCCGCAAGCCGGGCGAAACCCGTCTTGACCTGGCAAAGAAAAACGTTGGTATTATTAAAAATATTACCAAAGAAATTATGAAGTATTATAACGGCGGCGTAATCCTCTGCGTTTCAAACCCGGTGGATATTGTCACCTACGTTGTACAAAAGGAAAGCGGCCTGCCCAAGGCCAAGGTCATCGGCACGGGCACCTCGCTCGACAGCGCACGTTTTCGCTATCTTTTAAGCGAAAAAGCCGGTGTGGACGTTAAAAACGTGCATGGCTTTATGGCCGGTGAGCATGGCGACAGCCAGTTTGCCGTTTGGAGCAGCGTAAACATCAGCGGCATGTCCATTGATGACTACTGCGAAGCCAACGGCATCTCCTTTGATAAGGATGAGCTGGAAAAGGCCGTAACCCTCTCCGGCGCTGAGGTTATCCAGAAAAAGGGCGCTACCTACTACGCAATCGCGTCTGTTGCAGAACGTCTTTGCAAAACCATTTTAAACAATCAAAAAGCAATCCACCACGTATCCTGTCTGCTGGACGGGGAATACGGCCTGCATAACGTATGCCTGAGCCTGCCCCGCGTTTTGGATGTAAACGGGATTCGTCATACGGTTGCTTACAAATTTACAGATGAAGAGCTTGCCAAGCTCAAACGTTCGGCCGCACAATTGCAGGCGATGATTGAGTCGCTCGAACTGTAAAGCCGACGTGATACCGTTTGAGATTGTATGGTTTTTTAATTTGCCGTTTTAAGGCACTGTGTTGTAAAACGGCAAGCTTCGGCACAGACTATATATGCCCGCAGTATAGCCTGCGATCTTATATTCTTCGGGCAGAAAGGTTGCATGTATCATGACTGCAAAAGAATTTGCATTAAAAAAGCATGAAGAATGGCAGGGCAAAATTGAAATCAGCTGCCGTTCGGAGCTGAATAACAAAGCCGATTTGGCCGTTGCTTACACCCCCGGCGTTGCCGAGCCGTGTCTGGCCATTTCGGAAAACGTGGATTTATCTTACACATATACGCGCCGCGCCAACCTGGTTGCCGTTGTAACGGACGGTACCGCCGTTTTGGGCTTGGGCGACATCGGACCCGAAGCCGGTATGCCGGTTATGGAGGGTAAATGCGTGCTGTTTAAGCACTTCGGCGATGTAGATGCCATTCCCCTTTGCGTCCGTTCTAAGGATGTGGATGACATTGTCAACACCGTTCGTCTTTTGGCCGGTTCCTTCGGCGGCATCAATTTGGAGGATATTTCGGCACCGCGCTGCTTTGAAATTGAAAAGCGCTTAAAAGAAGTGTGCGATATCCCCGTATTCCATGACGATCAGCACGGCACAGCCGTTGTAACACTGGCCGCCATGATGAACGCACTGAAGCTGGTCGGCAAAAAGCTTTCGGATATTCACGTTGTTGTAAACGGCTCCGGCGCTGCCGGCATTGCCATTACACGTCTTTTAATGAGCACCGGCTTAAAGCACGTTATTTTGTGTGACAGAAAGGGCGCCATTTACGACGGACGCGACAACCTGAATGAAATTAAGCAAGAGATGGCTAAAATTTCAAATCTGCACAAAATCAAAGGCTCCTTGGCCGATGTCATTAAGGGTGCGGATGTGTTCATCGGTGTAAGTGCGCCGGGCGTTTTAACACCCGAAATGATTCAGACCATGGCCGAAAATCCCATTGTTTTCGCCATGGCAAACCCCGTGCCGGAAATTATGCCGGACGAGGCAAAGGCTGCCGGTGTTGCCATTATGGGCACAGGCCGCAGCGATTTTCCGAATCAGATTAACAATGTTTTGGCGTTCCCCGGTATTTTCCGCGGCGCTTTGGATGTTCGCGCAAGCGACATTAACGACGCCATGAAAATTGCCGCTGCCAAAGCCATTGCAGGCGCTATACCCGAAAATGAGCTTTCGCCGGAATACATCATTCCGGACAGCTTTAACCCCGTTGTAAAAGACGCTGTGGCAAGTGCCGTTGCACAGGCCGCAAAAGATACGGGCGTTGCACGTTTGTAATAAAAGATGTAAATCAAACAGCCTGCCGCAGAGTTTTGCTCCGCGGCAGGCTGTTTTGCCGTCACCGCCAAAGTCACGGATGATTTGGTTTAATATGCCCGAAGCGGGATTTAAAATAGAATACACAATAAAAGCAATTAAAACCATAGAAAGGAACTTCGGCAAAATCATAACCGTGTTATACACCTTAACGCCCACCTGGCTGCGCATATTATATAAAAGCAATGCAACCAGCACGGCAAAAACCAAACCGACAAACATAAAATCCAGGCTGTATAAAACCGTGTTGCGCAGCACGCGCCAAGCATCCTGCGAGGTAAAGAAAAACTCAAAATTGTCCCAGCCTACCCAGGGGCTTTTCCAAATACCAAAGTTTGGGTTAAACTGCTTAAAGGCAACGCTTAAACCATACATCGGCAAATAGTTAAAAATAAACAGCAGCACAATACCCGACACCGCCAAAAGCGTCAGCGACAGGCTGTCGCGCATGGCGTAGCTCATTCTTCGCTTCTGCTTATCCTGCTCCGGCATTGCTTTCTCTTCCAACTTCATAACATCAGTTCCCCCATTCGGCTATACTCACATACATCAAGTTTCATTCTACTATTATTATATAAGGTATTTTCCGAAGTGAAAAGTAGCTTTTGTTACATAG
>UQYH01000170.1 GCA_900545185.1 uncultured Eubacteriales bacterium
CGAATCTGACATAAATCTTTGAAAAACTGTGAATTTTTTTAATTTATACTTCCCTTTTTCAAAGTTTTATGATACAATAAGTTTAACAATAAAGCATTGTAATGTTATTTTGCCTATTTAAGCGGTATACACCGCATAAATAATAAGTTCACTGCTATTTAAGGAGGTGTAACAAATGGCTTATAAAATCACTGATGAATGCATCAGCTGCGGCGCTTGCGAAGCTGAATGCCCCGTATCCTGCATCAGCGCAGGTGATACGACTTACGTGATCGACGCAGATTCCTGCATCGAATGCGGCAGCTGTGCCAACGTTTGTCCCGTAGGTGCTCCTCAGGCTGAGTAGTCATCTGAACATAAAATCGGAAGGTGCTTTGCGCCTTCCGATTTTTCTTTTGGGCGCATAATGATTCATCCGGCAGCACCCCGATACAATTAATTGTAGTACAGTCTTTTCGTTTTATTCTTCTCAGCTCTCTGCCGGCCGTCCGCGGCCTTCTAATTCCGTTTATTTCCTGTTGCGATTTAGGCGCAAAGGTCTTATAATGAAACCAGGAGGAGATAGACATGAAACAAAAAATCTACCCTAACACGCAAAAGCCCAAAAAGCATTCGGCACATTGGGCAGCCAAGCTTTCCATTAAATACGGAACCATTCTGTCCATCCTCACGCTTATAGCAGGATTTGTGCCTGTCCGCGGCTCTCATTTGGCTATTTCGCTTTGCAAAACCGCGGTAATCATGTTTGCCGTATCCGTCATCGGCGGCCTGCTTTTAGATGTCATTGCCGTGCGAAGCGGCAAAAATGAGTAAGCCGTTCTTTACCGTTTCTGCCTGACCAGCGGCATAACCTTTTGAAAAACTGCACCGATATTTTCATGAAAAACAAGACTCGATTTTGCATCCATAAACGTTTCATCCCGATTGATGACAACAATATACCGACCCCTAAAAAAGTTAAGGTAAGCCGCTGCCGGGTACACCACCAGCGAAGTGCCGCCCACAATCAACATATCGGCCTGTTCCAGCGCCCGAATGGCACGGCTTTCCACGTCTTGATTCAGCATTTCACCGTAAAGAGTCACCTCAGGCCGAATCAAACCGCCGCAGGACGGACAGTACGGAATTTTTCCGTTTAGCGCTTCAACCTTTTCATGCAGATACGGTTTGCGGCAGCGTACACAGTGATATTTTTGCGTCGTGCCGTGCAGCTCCAGCACATTCCGGCTGCCTGCCGCCTGATGCAATTCATCAATATTCTGTGTAATAACGGCCTTGATCTTTCCCATGGCTTCCAGCTCTGCAATGGCTTTGTGCGCGGCGTTCGGTTTTGCAGAAAGATTTAAAAAATACTCCGCATAAAAACGATAGAACACATCCGGATGTTCCATAAAAAAATCATGGCTTAAAATCACTTCGGGCGAAACGCCGTAATCCTTCACCGTGTTATAAATACCGTCGGAGCTGCGGTAATCCTTAACGCCGCTTTCCGTTGACACACCGGCACCGCCGAAAAACACAACATCAGAACTTTCTTGCAGCATCTCTGCAAACTTTTGTATTGTATCCATCTATAATCCTCCAAACCGTAGTAAAAAGGGTGCCGCTGAAGCTGCACCCTTTACTATCTGTATATAATCTCTATTCAAGGACATACACTCTTGCCTGTCTGCGGCCAAAGCTGTAACACTCGGACATGGTGTTATAAAACAAGTCCACCTTGTTGCCGCGGATGGCACCGCCCGTATCACCGGCGATGGCATAACCGTATACCCAAGAACCGTCTACGGCTTCAATATAAAGCTTGGTGCCCAACGGAATCACCTTCGGGTCTACCGCCACAATACCGTAAGCCGGAGTACGTCCGCTGGCCGTTTTACCGGCAAAGCTGCCGTTGCAAGCAACCGATGCGCTGTATGCCGTTGCTTTGCAGTCAATTACACGCTTTACATTCAGCTCTGCATTAGAGGCAGCCACAACCTTAGAACCCTGTACACCTTTTTCAATCACCTTGTCAACCGCTTCTTCTACCACGCTTCTGGCAATTTCATCACGTGCCGCTTCCTGTCCGTCACGCGTTACCACGCGATAGGTCACGCTTGCGCTGCCGTCTCGGCCTTCCGAAATAACCGCCTGATGTCCGGCTCTTTTATCCGGATTCGCTTTTGTCACAACGCCGCGCGGAATGACTTCTGTTGTATTTTCTTCCGTAACCCGAACACGAAAAATCTGAACATTCATTTCATCGGTGACAGGCGTTTCCAAATTCGGTTCAATTTCATCAAACTCGCCAAGCTCAACACCGCAATCACGCAGCGCAGTGGATAAGATCGGTTCACAGCTGTAAATGTCACGCGTTGTCCCATCAGCCGTTAATACAATCTTTTTGGCACGCTCAATCACAATTTCGCTGTTATTTTTAAGTGAAGCATCCAGCGCTTCGGAGATTTTATCTCCGTCACGCAGGGTAATGCCCTGCTCTGCCAAAATCTCTTCCACATAGCTACGGCCGGTTGTTACTTTTATTTCGCGGTCACCGTCGTAAATCGTAACATTCTTCGTCATAACGAAACCGAACAGCGGAATGCTGACAGCCGTAATCAAAATCAAAATGCCGATTGTACCCAAAACACTGTGGATTGATATTTTTTTAAATTGTGCAATCAAGTTTTTACATGTACTCTTAATATCCATATGAACACTTCCTTTCTATACCATTAGTATATGAAAAAGAGTTACAAAAATTCGCAAAAGTTATAACATAGTTATTACAAAAATGTTACATTTTCCGAAGCACAGGCATTATTATAAAACATTTTCAGTCAAAAGTAAAACATTTTTTCTTATTTAAGCAAATTTCATTCATAGATTTTCTTGCAAATTTGTTACAATTTCGTTATTAAATCCTTACAGAGTCATGTATAGAGCGATGTGTGGAATATTTTTCCATTTTTAA
>UQYH01000171.1 GCA_900545185.1 uncultured Eubacteriales bacterium
ATTTCGGGATGGCTGGTAGCACAGCCGAGCAAATCTGTCAAGGAATTGGCTTCGCCTCGCTGCGCGTCCTTGACAGCAATGCTCTGCTGTGCAGATAGGTAATCAAGGCGGCGATGCCGCCATTTGCCAATGAAAATTAGCTGCATTCCAAGGCTTTTTTCAATCTCTCATTCCAATTATAATAAGAACAAACGTTCGAGTCAATGCGATTGTTGGAGGAAGAGCAAGCACAGCAAGTGTAGATACACTTGCGAAAAACGGCGTGGGTTGACCGGGATTTACTTGCAGAGTAGCAAGCAAATCCTGTGTGGCCCCACACCGGAAAAACAGGGCGTTCCGGCTGACCACCGAAACGCCCTGTTTTCATTTTTGGGAAAATCCCAAGCCCTTATTCATATTAAAGTGTACGCAGGTATTTGCTTTAGCAATCGAAATCAGTCATCCCCATCATTAAACAAAGAATTGCGGCGTTCATCATCTTCTTCGCGACGATATTCGCTATCATCCCAATTGTAACCATACTCGCCTCGGTCAATACTGAAGCCATCCTTTTCGATGTATTCATAGTCTCCGGACTCATAATTAAAACACCACTTGACCATTTTATTCACCCTCCATTCCGAGCACATAAAAAAGCATTCTAAAAGCAGAATCTTTCTTTGCCTCTTTTTTTGATGAAGATGTCCCGTCAAAACAACAATCTTCTTCCACTATGTGACATTCACATTTCCAAATCGGATTACCGTTATGGTCATAGGTTTCCTCGAAAGCGTAAGTTGGAATCGAAAAATATCCGCGACGGGCTAGGATTTCCAGTTGGTTGATCGAATCATCACGATTCGGGTTTTCGATTTCGTTGCGAATCGACCACAGCAAATCTTTTTGTTCCAAATACTCATAAGCCAGTTTACATACCGCCATTCTTGCGTCTTTGACAGAAACACCAAAGCCGCAAAAGACAGGTAAAGAATCAAGCAATTTAAGGTAACAATGATATTTTAGTTTAGAATAGTTGTAGCCTAACGGAAAGTTTTGATATATAGTGTTACTCTCTTTTAAATACCAAGTCGATGTGTAAGATGCTTCTTTATATTTGTACCAGGGAATGCACCCATTTTTGTTCATTTCCCATTCCTGAATCAGTCGCACATAATTGGTGTCGGTATCATTAATTAGAAAGTCTTCGGGCACAAGCATTACTTCAACCACTTTTTGCAAGTCCTTCAGATTCCATCCTGAATCGATCGCAACAGCTCCGATAATAGCTTCAAACAAATCTTCTTTTACAGAATCTTCTTGGTTGATATTATTCTGTATATCGCCCTTCCCCATAATAAGATGTTCGGAAAAACCAAGTTCATCCATTCGGCGAGCCAATGCTTTTTTATTCACCATTCGACTTTTGATTTTAGATAGGTCATCTTCGTCATAGTCACAGCCGAAACTATTTACTGCCGGCGCTTCGTAACCCTCTTGATTACGTTTGAATTCTTGTTCCCAAGCAGAAAGCTTTGTTCCGTCAACCGGATCCCCATTTGCTAAATGCCCGTACTTCTGAATAAGCAGTTTAACAATCACAAAATCAAGTGCCTTGTCTCCAATAAACTCGAGCACCTCATTGTTTTCACCGCCGTTCTCTGCGGTATATGAGCGACGAGTGAAAGCTTGCTGCAACAAATCAAGGTTTTTAAAATCATACCCGATTTGCTCCTGTACCATTTTCCATACTAATTCTTTTTTCATAACAAAAAATCCTTTCGGTAATATATCACCAAAAGGCATAATAAGAGCCCGACAGAAACACTTTTCCTGCGAGAAAGGGAAAGATACCACCGGACATACAGCATTAAATATAATTCTTTGTTTCCGTTTGTTTACTCGGGTTCACTTTCATAAACGAGAATAAACACTAAGATACAATGTCTCAAATTTAATGTATTATGCCTTAAATAACATAATTATACCACTGTCGCCCAAATAACGCAACTGTTTTAATGAAAATTTCTTGCGTACTTTCAAAAATGCAGGAGTTTGGACATTTTCCCATCATATCAAGTTTGATTGATAGATTGATATTTTATCAGTTAGTATTTGATTCTTTCATGTTTACTTCTTTAGTATTTATTTGCGTTGGATTTTCCGTTATCGGTTCGTCCGTTGCCGGTTTTACCGTCACCGGATTTTTCGATGACGGTTTAGCCAACAGCGGCAGTTTTCTGAAAAGGTCGGAATTTGTATTTGTAGTGCTTTTAACGCCGTTTTCGGCATGGGACAAGAAAAACATACAGGGCGGATTTAGGTTGTGGCTTACAAACGAAAAAATCCGCCATTTTCGACCTTTATTCCTACACTAAATCCGTCCCATCAGTCCAAAGCAGGGAGAGACATTCTCTACCCCAGCCATCAAGATTGATAGATTGATATTTGATTCCATGGGTATTTCTTTCTTTGATAATTACTTTATTTAGTATTTCTTTGTGCGGGATTTTCCCTATGGGGATTTGCCACACGGGGATTATCCAGATGTGGATCATCCACGCAAGGGTTTTCCCGTTCTGGTTCTGAGAAAAAGAACGCCCACATACGAAGAACGCCCATATACGGTTAGCTGCTGTCCAGCCACCTGTATGTGGGCGTTGTTGTAGATTTCTGATTGCACCCGCACTGCTATTGTCCATGTCATTCTTTATGTAAGATTGTCATTGAACCAGTTTTTGATACCCGCAAAATCGTTGTCCACACGGTTAGGGTCAATGGTGTCGTAGTTGTCGTTGATGGCGATGAAACGGACGCCGTTCTGCGGAAAGTTGAAGTTGGTGTAAAGCCCGGTCAGCGCGGAGTTGCGGCCCAGTCTGGAAAGGCCTTTGGTGATTGCCACGGCCACCCGTCCCGCCTCGATTTCGGCCAGCATGGCCTGAAAGCCGGGACGGTCGTAGGTCACACCGCTTAC
>UQYH01000172.1 GCA_900545185.1 uncultured Eubacteriales bacterium
AATCGAGCCGGAGGTTTCCTGCGTGGTCACGTCACGATCCAGACCAGAGGCAGCCAGTGCCGAGGTATCCCCAATGGGCCGAAAATTTTAACCGGCACCATAGCAAACGTGGAGGGGAGCCGTCCCAAAAGGGTTGTCCAATACGGGTTGTGGTATAAAATCCGGTTCCAAAGGCTGCCCAGGCCAACGCCGATACAAACAGCC
Source organism: uncultured Eubacteriales bacterium (assembly GCA_900545185.1). Classification (GTDB taxonomy): domain Bacteria; phylum Bacillota; class Clostridia; order UBA1381; family UBA9506; genus UMGS755. The sequence continues at coordinate 205 of UQYH01000172.1, forward strand.
TGCACAAGCACGCAAAGTATAATGCGCGTGTAAGACTTATCTTGCTTGTATAAAAACAAGCCGTAGGTTAAGCCGTAAAGAGCCTCGCTGAGACCGTAACCGGGGAAATAGGCCATGCCCTTGGAATTAATGAGCATACCGAGAAAATCGGATAAAAATGCAGATACGGCGCCCACCCAGGGGCCGAACAGCATGGAACACAGCGCTGTCGGCAAAAAGCCGAAGCTGATACGCACGCTTAGTGTTTGAAACGACGCAAATCGCGCCAGCACAATGTTTAGGGCGATCAAAAGCGCTGCTGTTACCGTCACCTTGGTTTTGTAGAGATTTTTTTGCATAAAAAATACACATCCTTTCATCATGTCGGCAATTTAGCCACAAAAAAAGATGTGCTCCGCTTTTTTCGTGGCAGCGGAATGCGGTTATGATACCGCAAGCACACAGTGCTTTTCGTACAGCGGCAACTTCCCGTCCGTCTGTCACTTAACGCATCAAAACCTACTCTGCCTGATTCAATTGTCTTTTTTAGTACATCAAAAGCATAGGCCGTAATCGACTTGTTTCACTTCGATGCAATACGTTCTTTATTATACCGCATAAATCGACTTTTGTCCATCTTTTTTACGAAAATCTTTTAAAATTTTGCATAAAAAAGGCCAAAAACGCAAATTATATTAAAAAAATGTAAGCGAGGCACAAAAAATGAGTGCAATCAAAAGAATAGGCAAACAAACCGTCCGCTGTGCCGACAGCCCGGTTATTTTGGGCACCGGCACGGTGGCAGGGAAAAAGGAATCGGAAGGGCCGATTGGTTCTTATTTTGATATTGTGGCAGAGGATAATGTTTTGGCACAAAAAACATGGGAAAAAGCGGAAAGTGAGTTTGTGCGCCGCGCCATGGGGGAGGCATTTCAAAACAGCGGCATTGCACCGGCACAAATTGATTATTGCTTTGGCGGCGATTTGCTGAATCAATGCACGGGCACAAGCTACGGCATACGAGAATACGGGATTCCGTTTATCGGGCTTTACGGGGCTTGCTCCACCATGGCGCTGGGGCTTTCCATGGCATCGTATATGTTAGACGGCGGTTATGCGGATTATTGCACGGCTGTTACCTCCAGCCATTTTTGCTCGGCCGAAAAGCAGTTTCGTTTTCCGCTGGAATACGGCGGTCAGCGTCCGCCCAGTGCGCAATGGACGGTAACGGGCGCGGCCTGTGCCGTGCTGGGGAAAACGGGCAAGGGGCCGAAGGTAGAGTGTATTACAAACGGAAAAATTGTGGATATGGGTATTACGGACGCGAACAATATGGGTGCAGCTATGGCACCGGCCGCAGCCGATACGCTTTTAGCGCATTTTAAAGATACCGGCCGTACGCCGGAGGATTATGACGTGATTTTAAGCGGCGATTTGGGGATGATCGGCAAATCTGTCGTTGTGGATATGCTTGCTAAAGAAGGCTATGACATGAGCCGCAACTATAACGACTGCGGCCTGATCATTTTTGACCGCGAAAAACAGGATACGCATGCCGGCGGCAGCGGCTGTGCCTGTGCCGGCCTGACATTTTGCGGCTATGTTTATAAGCTGCTGCAAAAAAAACAGCTCAGCCGCGTGCTGTTTATGGCAACGGGTGCCCTGCAAAGCACACTGAGCGTACAGCAGGGAGAGAGCATGCCCGGTATTGCACATGCGGTGAGCATTGTAAGTGCAGCGTAACAAGTTGCAAAAGTTCTGAAAGTATGTACCCCCCGTTTTGCGCGGTGCAAAACGGGGGGCATTTTATGTAACCTGAACCCAATATGCCTAGTCCACAAATTCCATTTCCAGCAGCACAGTAGTACCTGTGCTGTTGCTTTCCAGGTGCAGACCGTTCGTTTCGCCGTAAATTAATTTAATTCTTTGATTGATGTTATTTAGCCCCACATGTGTTGTTGTTTCATGATAGGGCATTTTTAATTCATGCTGCAGTGTTTCAAGTTTTTCTTTTTCAATGCCGATACCGTTATCGCTGACAGTGAGGCAGAGAGTGTGATTACGCCGAAAAATGCGGATTTGTATTGTCCCCGGCTTTTTTAGCGGCTTAATGCCGTGATATAACGCATTTTCAATTAAAGGCTGCAATGTTAAACGCGGCACCTTTGCAGACATCAAGAATTCATCGACACCCCAGACAACATCAAACATATTTTCGTAACGCAGCTTTAAAATTTTTATATACTGTTTTGTGTAGGTCAGCTCTTCTTTTAGGCTTGTTAAATAGTTGGTTGTATCAATATTGGATTTAAATAAGTCGGCAAGGGTCGTCAGTGCGTCAGAAATACGGTTTGCGCCATGGCAGTCCGCAACGGCCATCCAATTGATGGTATCCAGCGTGTTATACAAAAAGTGGGGATTCATTTGTGACTACAGGCCAACGATTTGGGCATGCTTTAATAGCATTAGCTTAACGTTTAATTCTTCTTCAAGCTGTTTGTTGGCTTGCAGGGTATTGCCGATTTGTTTTAAAATAAAAATTGTTTCGTTCGGTGGCGTATCGGGATAGCGGTTTTCGGCCCAGCGTTCGGGGGTTGAAATTAAATCCAAAATATTGCCGATGGGCGTAAAGGTGCGCATGGAAATATAAAACGATGCAACGGCACCGATGATATGGAGCTGCTGCATGAGCCGCAGCCGCCCCGATATAAAAAAACAGATTGTGTGCTGAGCAGTACCGATCGGCCTG
>UQYH01000173.1 GCA_900545185.1 uncultured Eubacteriales bacterium
GACACCGTAATGCGTAAAATTCACTTTAAAAAACGGGTTCGTATATCACAACTTGTGCCTAGGCTGCCGTTTTATGCTTGTTTGCATGTTTAGCATCGGAATTTTTTTGAAAATATATTGACTTTTGCAAATGCTTGTCATATAATATACCTAACGAGCATTAGTTAGGAGGGCTTATGAAACAGGAAAATACGAAAAAGAAGATATTGACAAAAGCGCTGGAATTGTTTGCGGCAAACGGCTACGATGCTGTCAGCGTAGGCGAAATTGCAAAAGCCGTGGGCATAAAAGCCCCGTCCCTTTACAGTCATTATCCAAGTAAACAGGCTATTTTTGATGCTATTGTGGAAGAGACAGCCTTGCAATACGAAAAATATACAGACGAGATTGATATTCATGTTCAGGATGCCCGAAAGGACACGGGCGTGTTTTCTGCCATTACGGAAGATATGTTGGTTCAAAAGGTACGTCAAATATTTTCATATTCGTTGCACAACGAAGCGATCAGCCATTTTCGCCGTATGATGACAATTGAACAATTTCGTTCCGAGGAACTTTCGGCGTTTTACACCGAACGATATGTTGATCGTATGATTCGATACCATGCTTCGATTTTTAAAGGCTTGATTGCGGCAGGTGAAATTACAAACGAAGATCCCGAAACGCTTGCCATGATGTATGTTGCACCGGTGATTACCTTGCTCGGTGTTTGCGACCGTCAGCCGGAGCGTGAAAAAGCTTGTATGCAACAACTGGATGGGCATGTCCGTCTGTTTTACCGTACTTTTAACAAAAACAACTAAAACACCACATGGAGGGAGTGGTTTTACATGATTTTTGAAACAAAAAGACTGATTTTGCGTCCTTGGGAACTTTCGGATGCAGAAAGCTTGTATCGATACGCGCGCGACCCAAAGGTTGGGCCGATTGCCGGGTGGCCTGTCCACACAAGTGTGGAAAACAGCCGTGACATTATTAAAAATGTTTTGTCGGCACCCGAAACCTATGCGACGGTGCTGAAAGAAACCAATGAGCCTGTCGGCAGTGTAGGGTTAATGATTGGAGATAAAAGTAACATTAAGCTTCCCGATACGGAGTGTGAAGTCGGATATTGGTTAGGCGTTCCCTATTGGGGACAGGGACTGATTTCGGAGGGGGTTCGCTGTCTTATGCAGCATGCATTTGAGACGCTTAAGATGGAAAAGCTGTGGTGCGGTTACTTTGATGGAAACTTACAGTCAAGGCGTGTTATGGAAAAATGCGGTTTTACATATCACCACACATCGGAGCATGTTTCTTGCGCCATTGAGGGCGTTTTCAGAACAGAGCATGTAACCTGCATCACAAAAGAGGAATGGAAACAAATGAAGAAAAGTGAGGAAGAATTATGAAAAGAAAAAGAATACTGGCGGCAGGCATGGCAGCTGCACTGCTGCTGACAAATACTGTATTTGCTTCGGATATGTACGCAACGCGCGGCGAAACGGCCGACATGCTGCTTTCTGCGGCAGATGACTATAACAAAGATGTTAAGCACAGCGATATTATTAAAGGTTACGGCGGTGACGGTGAGCTTCACGAGGATTGGAACATCAACCGTGCCGAGGCGCTTGTTATGCTCTCCCGTGCGTTTGGAACGCTGCCTGCGCTTACCGGGCATAATGCGCGGGTTGCGCTGAAAAGCGGCGATTTTACGGATATTCCCGATTGGGCAAAACCGGAGCTTACACCCGTGCTGGATGCCGGGATTGCGGCAGGTACGGCAGACGGCATTTTTTTCGCCGTATGACGATGTGACAAAGGAGCAAATGGAGCTTTTTATCAAGCGTGCCTATGCGCTTTTCGGCACAAACGAAAAGGATGATTTTTATGCGGCGGTGAACCATGACACCCTTAATGAGCTTACATTAAAGCCCGGACGGATGATGGCAGACGGCGGCAGCTATTTTGACAATATTCTTGAAATTGCAAAGGCGAACATGAAATATACGTCCGAATTGCAGGGCACCGCGCCCGATAAAACAAAATGGGGCATGTATCCTTACACGGTTAACGCTTGCTACAGTGCCACCGCAAACGACATTACCTTTCCGGCGGCTATACTTCAGCCGCCCATGTATGATGTCAATGCGTCTTATGAAGAAAATTTAGGTGCAATCGGTTACATAATCGCGCACGAAATTACGCATGCCTTTGATAACAACGGCGCAAAGTTTGACGAAAACGGGAACGCGGCCGATTGGTGGACGAAGGAGGATTATGCCGAATTTGAAAAACGCTGCGAAAAAATGGTGTATTTTTACGACAGGCAGGAGGGCATACCCGGCGTTCCGATGAACGGACGGCAGACCTTAAGTGAAAATGTATCCGACCAGGGCGCAGTGCAGTGCGTTACCGAGGTTGCGTCACGGCTTGAAAACCCCGATTATCAAAAGTTGTATCGTTCCATGGCCAAAGCCTGGGCCAGCACAAAAACACGTGAATATGCCAAATATGCCGCAGGCGTAGATGTTCATTCGGAGGATAAGCTGCGCGTTAACCGTGTTGTTGTGAACTGCGATGCATTTTACACCGCCTTTGGCATAACGGAAAAGGACGGCATGTGGGTTGCACCGGCAGAAAGGGTTAAAATTTGGTAAAAGAACGGAAAAACAATGTGTAAAACAGATATGTCGGCATAGCCGAATGAGAAAGAAACAAAATAAAACAGGAGAACCGAATATGAATTACAAGGTTATAGACAAAGAAACATACTACCGAAAAGGTGTGTTCCGCCATTTTTCGGAGGATTGTAAGTGTTCGACATCCATTACGGCAAGGATTGATGTGACAGCGCTTACACAATATTCTAAGAGAACGGGCAGCAAGTTTTATATTAATTTTTTATATATTCTTGCAAAGGTGTTAAACTCTCGT
>UQYH01000174.1 GCA_900545185.1 uncultured Eubacteriales bacterium
GGGGCGAGTTGCTTTTCTCGGCTTTTATATACCTTTTTTGATTTCTGTTCTTTATGACTTGTACAATTTAAACATTTTCCATCATCAGGTATAAATTTACTTTTTTTGGTAATTATGTAAGTGAGCGGCAGGCACAGGCTTGCTGCCCTACAAAACAAAAAAGGCTGGTGACTGAATTTGGCAAACAAGGTGGAAATATGCGGTGTGAATACGGCAAAACTGCCGGTGCTTTCAAATGAGGAAAAAACAGAACTGTTTGAACGGATCCAAAACGGCGATAAAGAGGCACGTGAAATTTTTATCGGTGGTAATCTGCGCTTGGTTTTAAGCGTAATTCAGCGTTTTAGTAATCGAAACGAAAATTTGGATGATTTGTTTCAAATCGGCTGTATCGGGTTGATTAAGGCCATAGACCATTTTGACACTTCGTTTCAGGTGAAATTTTCCACATATGCCGTCCCGATGATTGTCGGCGAGATCCGCCGGTATCTGCGGGATAACAACCAAATCCGCGTCAGCCGTTCGATGCGCGATATTGCCTATAAAACCTTAAAGGCCAAGGAGGCATACATGAATGAACATTCTGCCGAGCCGACCATTGACCAGCTGGCGCAGATTTTGGGGCTGGACAAAGAAGATATTGTGTTTGCACTGGAATCCATTCAGGATCCCATCAGCTTGCATGAACCGGCCTATAATGATGGCACGGACACGATTTTTGTGATGGATCAAGTTAAAGACACAAAAAATACGGATGAACAATGGCTGGAAAGTATTGCGCTCGGTGAGGCCATGAAACGCCTTTCCGAGCGCGAAAAACACATTATTACACTTCGGTTTTTTTCCGGTAAAACACAAATGGAGGTTGCCGACGAAATCGGCATTTCACAGGCGCAGGTTTCGCGGCTGGAAAAAGGTGCGCTGGAGAGAATGAGGAAGTTTATTTGAGGGGGATATATGCACCTGTTTTCGGTTTTTTAGCATCGCCCGTGTGTCGGCTTAATATGTAATTAAAATTTCGCGTGTATCGGCCGACCAATCTACCGTGCAGCTTAAGGCTTCCATCGTGAAGCGCAGCGGAATTAGGGTAGAGCCGTTTTCGATGAGCGGCGGCGTTTGCAGGATGGATATGCGTCCGTCCACAAAGGCGGCCGATTCACCGATGCGCAAAATGACCTTATGACCGTCACAGCCTATGGTTATTTTACGCTCCTTACCATCCCAGTCTACCGTACCGCCGATTGCTTCGGCCACGGCGCGGATGGGAAGAAGTGTTTGGCCGTTTAAAAGAATCGGCGCAGCGCCAAGGACGGTTTCGCCGTTTGGTGTTGTCATAGTGTTGCGGCCGATGCGCAAAATCAGCTGATTCTGCGTAAGGCCATCGGCATAGGCCGACACAAATTTATGCGGACGCAGCAGACTCCAGCTGCCGTCTTGCAGGCAGACAACGCCAAATCCCTCACTTAAAACGGCGCAGCTTAAGTATGATTCTTCCGTTGCGATATTGCCGTCGGTATCAATATAGCCCCAGTTGCCGTTTGCTTCTACGGGTGCAAAGCCGCCGGAAAAATCTCCGGCATAATCCCAAGACGGGCTGATGGCAAAGGTATAGCTTTTATCCAAATAGCCGTATCCTTCTTCTGTTGCGGCCGGGCAAAGGCCGTCCGTAAAGGTGCCCAAATCCGTAAATGTGCACTCGGTTAACGGGTTGCCCAGGGTATCGATTAAGCAAAGTCTGCCGCCCTTTTCGGCCTGTAAAAGACCGCCGGCAACAGAGGGAGAAAGACGCTCCCAAACGGGAGCAATCAACGTTTCGCCGGCAGAATCAATGAGTCCGTAACCGCCCTTTTTGATGACGGCGGCGCCTTCGCAAAAATCAAACGCCAGCTCAAACTGCGGCGCAATTGTCACATCGCCGCTTGCGGAAATATAGCCGTACGCGTCGCCCACGCGCACACAGGCCAAACCTTCGTTGAAGCTGTAGGCCTCTTGGTATGTCGGGGCGATGGCAAAGCTGCCTTCTGTGTTAATGTAGCCGTATAGGCCGTCTGTTTTCACAAGCGCTAAACCGTCGGAAAACAAGTTGGCCTCGTCAAAGCTGTACGGAATGACAAGCTGCCCTTCAGTGTTAATATAGCCCCATTTGCCGTCGCTGTTTTTAACGGCGGCCAAATCTTGTGAAAAATTAAGCGCCTGTGCAAAGGTCGGTGCAATCACCTCGCGCCCTTGTTCATCGGCAAAACCGAATAAGGTGCCGGAGCGAAGCAGACGGCGGCCGCAAACGGAATCGCCCAAATAATCCCACTTGGGGCTCATGATGGTTTGCATATCCGTATCAATCAGTCCCCATTTTAAATTGCTAACCACCCGTGCCGTGCCGCCTTCTGCGCTGTATACCATGTCATAGCTTTTCTGTGCGGAAACGGGAAGCGCCAGCAGCGTGCAGGCAAGGCATAGCGTGATACATTTTTTCAATTGCTTCATTCATACAACCTCTTATATGCAAGATACTTTTATTGTACCGCATTTTTCGGCATTTTTCAACATTTTTTACAAATTAAAAGGCTTTGTTTTATTTTTTGTGATTCAGTAAGGCATCACAGCTGGTGTGAAAAATTTTTGCAAGCCCCAAAAGCTCTATATCGGTCACAAAACGCTTGCCTGCTTCAATTCGCTGGATGGCGTTTTTATCAACGTCCACACCGGTCAGCTGAAGCCGTTCGGCCAGCATTCGCTGTGACATTCTTGGCTCCTGCTCTTTTCGGAGACGATAAATATTTTCTCCGCACAGATTCAGCCGTCCGTTTTTCACTTTGTTTTTAAACATACGTAATCCTTCCTCTTTTCGGTTTAATATACTGACATTTTATGTTTGTCATTTTAATTATAATATTT
>UQYH01000175.1 GCA_900545185.1 uncultured Eubacteriales bacterium
TATCAATCGGCGCAAGCGGACTCGTTAAATCGGTATGAATACGAAACATCCAATTGTCATTTGCCCAAATTAAAAATCTGTTTCTCGGCGTTTCAACAAAATATGCATCACTGCCGTTTATGCTTAGTTTTTCCGTCACGGCATCTTCTGTATCAATGTTGGACTGTGTGGTAATGGGGAGGGAAGATATACGAAATTGTGCAGTTGCACTTACAAAGTCCAAGTTAATATAAATATTGCTTTTTCCGGAATGGTCCTCTGCAAGCGAAAATCCGTCCGGGATGTAGTTCAGGTGCAAATCGCCCTTAATAAAGGTGTTTTTGGTTTTGTCCAGCATAAAAATGTCACTGCCGGGCTGGGTGGGGTCGAACACCAGGGAAATGACGCGGCTTCGCCAAGCGTCCACGCTGCCAATCAGCGTTGCGCCGCCAACAAGCACAGCCAGCAGCACGCAGGCGGCCGCCTTTGCGTGGCGTTTTGTACCTTGCATGCGAATTTTACGCCGCTCGCGGCGAAACAACTCTTCCATTTGTGCTTCGTGCTTGGCAGAAAAACGGATGTCAGCCGCTTTGGCGGCTTCATGCGTCTCTTTGGTAATGGCCGCGTCTGCCCGTGCGGCCGCTTCGTCCAACAACAGGTCTAAGGCACGGGAGGTAAGGCTGTCCCCCGACTCGGCAGGGCTGCGCCGCGGTACGTTCTGCTTGTTTTTCATAACAAATCCTCCTCCTTTGCCTTTTCTGTTAATTCTTTTTGACCGCGATACAAGCGTTTTTTAACGGTCTCCTCCGAGATTCCGAGCGTTTCGGCAATCTCCTTGCGCGTTAAACCGTGTGTGTACTTTAACAGAATTACGTCGCGGTACTTGGGGCTTAAATTTTTTAAAAGCTCAGAATAACGCTCTGTTTGCTCACGGTTAATCACAATTTCCAACGGGTCGAGAGCGGCAGACGCGCTGCGGTCTGTCAGCTCCTGATCTGCGTCATATAAAAGCGGCAAACGCTGCTTTTTCATATCAATGGCAACGTTGCGGCAAATAATGGTCAAAAAGCTGCATGTTCGAGTCGTGTCGTCTTCGTCAATTTTATGTAAATTCTTCATAATGCGTTCAAACGATTCGTGAATCGCATCTTGTGCAAGGGTGTTGTCCTCCAGCACCTCATACGCGGCAACATACATTACGTTGCGGTAGGTGTGGTAGAGCCGTTCGGTTTTTGTCTTGTTGTGATGTTTGAATAAGTTGAAAAACACGCGCGCCCTCCTTTTGCCGGATGTCGGTTGCATTGTCTTATATGGTGCTTAACAATAGTATATATCATGTCAGGGAAAAATGCAAGGGCTTCAAGATGTGTGAAAAGAAAACGTAACAAAGGCTCGGTCGCACCGGAATAAGCCCTGTTTTGGCGGTAGATTTATAGGGAATAAATAAGAATACAATCTTAATGAGAGAATGACCATTCAAAACCAATCCGTAGGGGCGGGGTTCTACTCCGCCCGAAATAGGCACAAGTTATGGTATCCGAACCCGCTCAAAGCACCGAAAAATCAGCCTTTTCTGTGTTGTCAGTCTTGCCATACGTCAGTATGGCTGCGCCTTTACGCCTTGAAAAGTCAAGATTTTTCCTGTGTTTTGAGTTCGAAGAATTTTTTAAATGAGAATTTTAATGTGGTACAAGGAAAAAGCGCAGCAAATACCGGCGTATTTGCGAGCATTTTGACACCGTAATGCGTAAAATTCAATTTAAAAAACGGGTTCGTATATCACAACTTGTGCCTAAGATTAAAAATGTACAAAGGACGGAGCATAACCCCGTCCGTACGATGACTCAATATACGTTTGTTCAATTTCTGCGCAAGTGAAATTGTATGGCGAACTGCTAAGCCCGTGGGTGTGCTTTGGCATAGACATCCTTAATTTTGCTGTTCATCAGCTGCACATACATCTGCGTGGTCGATATATCGGCATGTCCCAGCATAGACTGTACGGCATGCAGATCGGCGCCGTTTTCCACCAAATGCGCTGCAAAGGAATGGCGCAGTGTGTGCGGCGTGATAGAGGCCTCAATACCGGCCGATGCCGCATATTGCTTTAACAGCTTCCAAAATCCCTGACGGGACATGCGCTGCCCCAATATGTTTAAAAACAAAGCCGGTTCTTCGGGTGTGCGCAGCAGCTTGGGTCTGGCCTCTGTCATATAGGCCGTCAGCGCCTGCGTACACATTTTGCCGAAGGGGACAATCCGCTCTTTTGCGGTGCTGCCGCAGCGGATAAAGCCCATATCCAAATTCACGTCAGAAACGTTCAGCCAAACCAGCTCCGTTACGCGAATGCCGGTGGCATATAAAAGCTCCAGCATGGCTTTGTCGCGGCTGCCCTTGGGATCGGTGGGGGAGGGCTGCTCTAAAAGCCGCTCTATTTCAGAAGGGGTTAAAATTTGCGGCAGCTTTTTTTCAATCCGCGGCGGACGGATGCCGGCCGCAGGATTTGTACTGACGGTGCTGCGTCGCTGCATAAACGCATAATAGTTCTTCAGCGAAACCAATTCACGCGAGATGGTTGAATTGGCGCGCCCCAGCTGCTTTAAATGATTTAAATAAGCCTTTACATTTTTTTGCGTAATCTGCACGGGCGAAAGAGTCTCGTCCGCACAATATTCCAAAAAGGCTTGAATATCGTGCCGATACGAGGCCAGTGTATTCGCAGTTAATTTTTTTTCTTTTTCCAAATATTCTATAAATTCACTCAGCAGTGCAGACATGTTCTAATCCTTTCTTCTTCGTAACGTGCGGCTTTTTATAAGGGACTGAAAATCCCGTGAGCGTGTCGAAAAAGTCGACACGCTTCAAGTCGAAATCTCTCTTCGAGAGTTTTCGCTTGAGAATAAGGGCTTTC
>UQYH01000176.1 GCA_900545185.1 uncultured Eubacteriales bacterium
TGCTCAATGCAGCACGCGCCGCAGCTACTGCAGCCTCATGAGCCAAACCCCCTAACAACCCCGTGCCACACCAAGGGCAAAAAAGGCTGAAAATACAAACGCTCCATTTTTGAAAATAAATCGCCGCGCATATTCGGGTACTTAAAGGTGTGTGTTTGTTTTTACATACGTTTGCCCTCAAAATGCGCTAAAATGCCGCAACGTATGTATATGGCTTTATTTTGTTGCGTCATTTTACCATTCATTTTCAAAAATATCACGTGTATTTTCTAACCTTTTCACCCGATGGTGACCGCCGCGCGGCCGTTTGGTCTGCATAACAGGCCGTTTTCGTTTCGCGCGGTTGTTTTACATAATTGTATTTAATATTTATTCTGTTTTGCGGTAAAATTGTAGGGAACGGCCGCGTCACGGCAAGCCTTTTGGTTCGCCGCGTTTTTTACAAAAATACAGCTTCACCTTGTCGGCTGCCGCTCCTTTATTCCACAAAACCTGTTGGGTTTTGCGGAAACCGTATTTTTCGTTCCGAAAAATACGCAAAACAAAAAAAAGGAACGACACATAGGTCGTTCCCTACGAATATTTTATTTACATTGCAAATCTCAACGGTATTTGCTGTTTATATAAACGTTGTGCAGAGGAGATTTGTTTCGCCCCTTATACAAATTCGTTCATTTTCGGTTTTTCCAAATGGATGGCCGATTCCATCTCGTACCAGGGAACTGTTAAGGTTGTGCCGTGGTCAACAAAAACAGATCCGGCAGGGTTATTGGTATCGCGCTCTTTTTCGTAGCCGGCGGCATCTGTTACGGCCTGTGTGTTATGGCAGGGCGCATAACCGCAGGGACGCAGCATAATCTGCACGCTGCCGCCCGTATCGGCCGCCAGAAGCGCAGGGTAAGAGAGCGCTTCGGAAACCGGCACGGTGCCCGTTAAAAGGCGCATGCCGCCCGGCGCTTCCTCCGGCGGATTGACCGTGCCGTACATGCGCTGCATATCGGTCATCAGCTTGCCGACAAGCGGAACGGGCGCGGTCATTTCAAAGGCATACAGCGGCTCAAGCAAAACGGATTCGGCCGAAAACAGTCCCTGACGGATAGCACGATACACAGCCTCGCGGAAGTCGCCGCCGCTTGTGTGCTTTTCGTGCGCCTTGCCGTTTATCAGCGTAATTTTCATATCGGTAATCGGCGCGCCGATTAAGGCACCGCGATGCTGTTTTTCAAACACATGCGTTTCAATTAAATTCTGATAGCTTTTGGAAAGCGCATCGATTGACAGGCGGCTTTCAAACACAAGGCCGCTGCCGCACGGCAGGGGCGAAAGCAAAAGATGCACCTCGGCATAATGCCGCAGCGGTTCAAAGTGACCGTAGCCGAACACGGGCGCGGCGATGGTCTCGCGGTACATAATCTTGCAGTCGCCGAAATGAACCGTCAGACCGAAACGGCGTTTAACCTCCTCGGCCAAAATTTCCAGCTGGATGGTACCCATAATATGAATTTGTAAATCGCTCAGTTCTTCATTCCAAACCACGGAAAGGGTCGGTTCTTCATCCTCTAAGACGCGGAACACATGCAGCAAATCACGCGGAGAGACAGCCTCCTCACACGTTACGGCGACCCGAAGCGGCGGCGGTGAAGCAGGCAAAACGGCGGCAGCATGACCCAAAACATCCCCCGGCATACAGGTTGTGCCGCAAACACCGCAAATATCACCGGCGGCAGCCATGGGCGCGGCCTGATGCCTGCCGCCCATATAAAAACGGATTTCGCTGACCTTTTCCTCGCCGCCGCGCGTTTGCAGCTTGTCCCTTGTGTGCAGGCGGCCGCCTGCAAGCTTCATAAAAGCAATGCGCGTGCCGTCTGCCTCGTGCCGTACCTTAAACACCTGTGCCGCAAAGGGCGCGTCCTCGTCATACGCGGTGGGGGAGAGGGCATCGAGCGCCGCTAAAAATGCATCAATCCCCACATCACGCAGGGCGCTGCCGCAAAAACAGGGAAAAAGCGCGCGGCGGCGCACAAGCCGTGCAACCTGCGGATGGCAGCGTAAATCCTGCGGTTTGGCCATGTACAAGTCCAAAAGAGTTTCGTCATACAACGCCAGTTCCTCCGAGCAGTCCTCCGAAAAATTAAGGCAGCTGCCGAACGCATCTTGCAGGCGGCTGAGACAGCCGGGGATGTCCGCTGTCGGTACATCGGCCTTGTTGATGAAGATAAAAACAGGCTTTCGGGCACGTTCCAGCATGGCCCACAGCGTTTTGGTGTGTGCCTGAATCCCATCTGTTGCCGAAATGACCAAAACGGCATAATCAATTACATTTACAGCCCGTTCGGCCTGGGGCGAAAAGTCAATATGACCGGGCGTATCGACCAAATAGTACGTGTTATCCCGATAGGAAAACCGTGCCACATCCGAAAAAACCGTAATGCCGCGGCGGCGTTCGGTTTCGTCATAGTCCAGCGTGGTGTTTTGCGTATCCACCCGACCGCAGGTGCGGATGGCGCCGGTTTTATATAAAAGCAATTCCGAAAGTGTGGTTTTGCCTGCGTCTACATGTGCAAAAATGCCGATTGTTTTCTTCACAAAAGGTTCTCCCTTCTTGCTGTGTTTCTAGGGGATAGGAAAAAAAGATTCAGAACGGACAAACTGAACCCAAACGGGGCATATGCCCCCGTTTGGGGGTACCCGAAGGCGTACACCCCAGGGTTCCCAAAAGACTTTGGCTTTTGGGAAAAAGGCGGAACAGCGTAATGAATGAGCCATGCATTTTTAAGGTATGGCGAATGGCATAGCGCTTGTTCCAACGTCGCCGAGTCAGTGCAGTTTGCGGAGAACCTCACGAAGCAGGAAATTGAAACGATCAAGAAGGTGTCTGTGGACTT
>UQYH01000177.1 GCA_900545185.1 uncultured Eubacteriales bacterium
AAAACCGAAATTTTGGATGCAAACGGCAACGCGGTCTATACCATCAGCAGCGTAAAAAAAGAGGAAAAGCAAAAAAAAGTCTTCATCGTGGATGTCTGCCTTTACCATGGCTGCACAGTCTGTAAAACAAAACGCAGCAGACATTTGGAGCGCTTTAGAAAAGCATTTTTCATCGCCTCTTGCATTTCTCGATTGGCTGACTATGGGTGCTTTAAGCGACAACGCACAGCGCGGCCAAATAGCCAAGGATGACCCCACGTTATACAACATAGGAAATTGGCTGACCATGGGCACTTTTGACATGGTAAAGGGCGCTGTTAAGCCGGAAAAACCCTTCTCCTTAGAACATTGGCTCAATTCGTTGGGAACCGTTCTCTTGGGGTTGGATGTTGCAAAGCTCGGCGGCTCACTTTTACCGCAAGTAAAAAGCGCACTGAACCCGTCTAAAGCAATATCCGCTTCCAAAAAAGCAATTGATTATGCCGATGATGCAGCAAAAGCAGCGGCCAAACATGCGGATGATGCAGCAGACGCAGCAAAGGCCGCGACAAAAGAAGGTAAAGCCCTGCAAAACGCGGCCGATGCACTGATTGACGGGAAGGTTGCCGGCAAAATCTCCTTAGAGGAATACGAAGCCATCCGAAAACGTTCGGTCAAAAATGCAGCCTCCGATACCTTAACATTGGGTAAATACGCGGCCGATGAAACGTCCTACACCGTCCGCGCCGGAAAAACTTCTTACTTCGACTTGGGAGATGAGTGGAAAGAAATCATAAATAAATATGATATAACCGATACTGATATGTTTGATTTGTTCAATAAGCCGGTTTTAAACGATGCAATAGAGCAAGGAAAAACTATTCGTTTCTCTCACAACCCACTAAATTACCGAACAGGTGCACTTGTTGAAGAATGGGAATATATTAAAAAAACAATGAAAAAAAGTGATGCAGATTTAATTCAAAGGGGAGGATTTTGGTATGTTAAGTAAAGAAGGCTATAAAAACCTACAGAAACTAAAAGAAGGTATTAAATCAACATGGGGAGAAAAGGTTCACTTTACCATAGAGCAAGAACTTCCATTGCCTGTTGATGCTTTTCGTATTGAAATTCTGGTATACGGAAAATATAAGGTTCTTGTAGAGTACGAAGGTGGAACATTTGCCTATAAGTTATGGTCCGGAGCATATTTTGAATACCTTGATTCACTTGTAGACGAAAAAATCGTGTATGGCTTCAAAAGCATGTTACAAGATAATATAGTCAAAAATTTTGCCATTCTCGACCGCTATTTGCAGCAAAAAATGAAAGAGCAGGACTAACTCAACCCGGTGCGCCGCAGCGCACCGATTTTATTTTTATATAAGAGAAACCGCCCGTACAAAATTGCACGGACGGTTTGCATTGGGAGAAGTAAAGAGTACGAAAATCTTTGCTTCGGCAGTATACCCAACGCTATATAAAGAGGGATGAATCACGGCCAGATGCCGCGCAGCTTCTTTGCTTCAACAACACGGCGGATGGCAATTAAATATGCGCCGGTGCGCAGGGTTGTATTATGCTCTTTTGCAATATCATATACCGAGGTAAACGCACGAGACATAATATCTGCCAGCTTTTCGTTAACCTCTTCCTCACTCCAGGATACCGATTGAATATTTTGTACCCACTCAAAGTACGATACGACAACACCGCCGGCATTTGCCAAAATATCCGGCACAACGGTAATCCCTTTTTTGTTTAAAATTTCATCGGCTTCAACCGTTGTGGGGCCGTTTGCGCCCTCCACAATCAGCTTGGCACGGATTTTATCGGCATTATCGGCGTTAATCTGATTTTCAAGCGCCGCCGGTACCAGCATAGTTACATCCAGTTCCAGCAGTTCTTCATTTGTAATGCGCTGCATGCCCGGCTCTTCGTAGCTGTCCAGCAGATTGCCGCGTGTGGCAACATGCTTTAAAATAGCCGGCATATCCAGGCCGTTCGGATTGTAAATACCGCCGGACACATCGCTGACAGCCACAACACGGCCGCCCTCCTGTGCCAGCAGCTTGGCTGCTACGCTGCCCACGTTACCCAAGCCTTGCACGGCAACGGTTGCATCCGATAAGGTCATGCCCATTTTATCCAAAATATGCTTTGCCGTCAGCATAACGCCGCGGCCGGTAGCTTCCGCACGTCCCAATGCACCGCCGATTTCAATCGGCTTGCCCGTTACAACACCATGAATACAACGGTTGTGCAGCATGCTGTATGTATCCATAATCCAGCCCATAACCTCGGCATTGGTGCCCACATCCGGCGCAGGTACATCCTGCTCGGGGCCGATAATCGGCGCAATCATCGTCGTAAAACGACGTGTTAAACGGCGCAGTTCGTTTTTAGACAGCTCGTTGGGGTTTACCACAACACCGCCTTTGCCGCCGCCGTACGGAATGTTAACAACGGCACATTTAAAGGTCATCCAGGCGGCCAGCGCCTTAACCTCATTCAAATCTACTTTTTGATGGTAACGAATACCACCCTTTGCCGGCCCGCGCGAGGTGGAATGTTGTACGCGGTAGCCTTCAAAAACACGAACGGTACCGTCATCCATTTCAACAGGAACCGAAACCTTTAATTCTCTTTCGGGGTATTTCAGCATTTCATATTCGCTGGGTTCATAGCCCAGCATGGCAGCTGCATGATCCACAATGGATAATACGTTTTGATACGGATCGTATGTCATTTTAATTCTCCCTTTGCATTGCATCGGCAGTTCTCATCACCGACACAAAAAATTGCGTAATGAGATGTTGTCCTCACTACGCAATTTATTGTAACATAAAACACCGTTATAATCAAATATATATATTT
>UQYH01000178.1 GCA_900545185.1 uncultured Eubacteriales bacterium
TTATAAAAATACCGCTTGGTTATGAAACGCTTTATGAACATTCGGTAAAAGCAATTTACCGTATTTCAGTCTGTCAGAGTGTAACGCCTCAGACCGATTGAATGCTTGCCGTATTCAATGGCATTTGTGGGACAAAAGTTAATACATGCCATACAGTGTGTGCAGCTTTTGCCCCAAACAGGCTTGCCGTTCTTAAGCTCAATGTTGTTCAGCACACAGCTTTTTACGCATTTTCCGCAAGCTATGCATTTGTCGGTGGCGTAGAATTTGTCTGCGGATACGATGAATTTGTAAAAGACCGTATTTACTATGCCGCTTTTTAGTCTGTCCGCAATGCCGACTTTAATATCGGGGAAAGGCTTTTCGGCTTTGATGTATTCTGCTGCGTCAAGAGCCGCTTTATCCGCTTTTATTATAAGCTTCTCTGCGGTTTTTTCATCAGGTGCGCTGTAAAGAGCCGTGTAATTTTCGGGCATTACAACCTCGTAAACACCCATAAATTCGAAACCCTTGTCAGAGCAAAGCGCTTGTAATTGTTTCCTTGCATTTCCTATTTCGCCGCCGCAATCCATTATGAAATATGCTTTATCGGAGCCGTGAAACACGGATTCCCTTATGAGTTTTTCAAAAATGTGCGGTATTTGCCAAGCGTAAGTCGGGCATACAAAAACATAGGGGGTATCGCTGTCAAAGCTGCCTTTTTTACGCTCCTTTATGTATTCAAACGAGTTGACCGGAATTTCGTTTATTGCTTCTCCGACCTTTTTTGCTAAATGGCGGCTGTTTCCGGTACCTGTAAAATATATTATCACTTTTATCGCTCCTTCAAATATGTTTTGAGGCTTTTATTACTTAAGCTTTTTGCCGTTTTTTCCGAGCAGGCGGTCAATAACAAACGACAGATAACCGAGAGCCAAAAACGCCGCCGTAATAAAGACAATTATAAGCGCAACCTTGTTTTTGCCGTAAAGGTCTGCGTCGAGAAACGGATACGGATAACGGCTGCTGCCGCCGAAGGCGGAAAAGATCTTGCTGCCGAATTTAGCGCAAATCATTGTAAATGCGATATAAAGATATGGCAAAATCAGCCAACAAAGCGGGTGCAAAGCCTTGTATAACCCTTTCGGGAAAAACAGCAGATAGTCGAGTATCACCATGAGAGGAACTATATAGTGCATAAGAATATAGCCTGTGTAAAAAGCCTTATCGGAGGCCGCTGCCTCTTTGGCACCGTTCGGCATAAACAAATAGGCAATTGCGGTCACGGCTATACACATGGTTACGGCACCTCTGATAACGGCCTTTTCCTTTTTCGGGCTGAAAACAGCGAGAAAAAAGAAGTATAAAAAGCAGAGTATGCCGCTTTGTACCGTGTAGTAATATAAAAGCGTGTCGGCGTTGCCGCGTCGCAGACTGTCAATATATTGTAATATCATCCCTGCCTCACAGCACAATAAAAAATTATGCGGTAGAGCTGCTTCAAATTCTGACTTTTTATATACATAAAAAATGCCACCCCGAAAAACTATTGATATAAACTCCATTTTAACACAATAAGTCGTTTGTATCAATGTATTTCGGAGCGGCAAAAGCAAAATGTACTTTGGTGATTTTAGTTATCGGTCTGTCTTTTTCGCTTTTAGCTTTTCCTCGAACGGAATGCATTTGCTCTCGTGATTTTCAATCTTTCTGTTGAGTCTTGCGAGAGTGCTTTCAAGCTCTGCGATTCTCTTTTTGCGCCCTTATTCTTCAAAAGTTTTTGCAACTTGAGGCATAAGCTCGCTTACCTTAATGTGCTGCGGACACGCTTTTTCACATTTCCTGCACTTTATGCAGTCCGAGGCTTTTCCGTATTCCTTAGCGAGGTTTTCGTAGTATTGGCCGTTAACCGAAAAATCTTTATATGTAGCGCGTTTTTCCTCGTTATAAAGAGCAAAGTACTTTGGTATCGGAATGTGCTTCGGACAGCCTGCCGTGCAGTAGCTGCAGCCTGTGCAGGGCACGGTTATAGAAGCTTTTATAATGTCTACTGCCTTGCCTATGATTTCAAATTCTTCCTTTGACAAGGGCTTGAAGCTTTCCATGTATCCGGTGTTGTCAAGGAGCTGTTCGTATGTGCTCATTCCGCTGAGTACCGTCATAACGCTGTCGTGGCTTGCTGCAAATCTTACCGCCCAAGAGGGAATTGACGCGTCCGGAGCATAGTCTTTAAACAGTTTTTCGGCTTCGTCCGGTATTTTTGCGAGTGTTCCGCCCTTTACAGGCTCCATTACAATTACCTTTTTGCCGTGCTTTACCGCCGTTTCATAGCATAGGCGCGACTGAATACCCGGATTATCCCAATCGAGATAGTTTATCTGAAGCTGAACTATCTCAATTTCGGGGTGCGCGGTTAAAATTCTGTCGAGGAGCTTTGCGTCATCGTGATACGAAAATCCGACGGTCTTTATTTTGCCCTCTTCCTTCATGCGAGCCACGAAATCAAAGCAGTCGAGCTTTGTTGCCGTCTCGTAATTTGATACGTTCAGGTTGTGAAGAAGATAGTAGTCAAAATAGTCAACACCGCAGTTTTTGAGCTGCTTTTCAAATATGCGGCTGTTGTCATCCTTTGTTTTCAACATCATTGTGGGCAGCTTTGACGTGAGTGTGAAGCTGTCACGCGGGTGGAGATCGGAAGAGCGTCGTGTAGGGAAAGAGTGTAGATCTCGGTGGTCGCCGTATCATTAAAAAAAAAAAAAAAA
>UQYH01000179.1 GCA_900545185.1 uncultured Eubacteriales bacterium
ATAAGTCCACAATCTGACGGATATGCGGCACATTTAAGTCCGATAAGGTTGCCGTATGGTTGGAAGAGTAGAGAATAACCTCACATTTTCCGTAAGCTTCTTTTGTTTTATACAAATCGGTTGCCACATCGTCCGGCACGGGCGGATTTTGTGAAAGCGCCGGAAAGTCATTATCATATTTTAAAACGGTATAGGCATCGGGCACCTTGCCTGATCCCGGACAAAACGGACACCAATCCTTTGGCATTTGGGGACGGTTTTGACGGTGAGAGGCGATCATAACCCAATCCTTCGTCATAGGGTTGTAACGTAATTCTGCCATAAAAAATTCCTCCTGTGTGCAGTGTTTTTATTTGTGCTCCGCCGTAAAATAGCCTGCCAGCGAAAGGATGTATGCATCCTCATCCTTTTTAAAGCGAAGCTGTGTATAAAGCCCGAAAAGTTCGGGATTATTACCGTAAACAGTTTGAATACCGCGCAGATCCGCCATGTTTAAAAGAGCCTTTGCCAAGGCAAGCTTAAGCGTTTGCGCATCTTCTTTGCAATGAACCAAATTTAAATACACCTTGGTTTTACATAATGAAAGGCTGCCGATGCCGCACAGCCGACCGCCCTCATACAGTCCCATAAATTGCTGCATGTCCGATGACGGATTTAAATGTTCCTTTTGTAAATAGCTTACGATTTCATCTTGATTTTCTATTTTTTGTATGGTGAACATGGGCGTTTCCTCCCAAATGTAAAACTTCTTCTTTCGTTAAATGACGCCAGGCGCCGCAGGGCAAATCCCCAAGGCGCAGAGAACCTTCCGCAATGCGGCACAAGCTTGTCACTTCGTAGCCAACGGCCGCGCACATTTTGCGCACCTGGCGGTTGCGCCCTTCATGAATGGTGATGGTAAGCCTTGCGCCTTTTTCGCTTGCCGATACAAGCTTTACTGATGCAGGTCTTGTTTGAACACCGTCAATCACAACACCGGAGCGCAGGCGGTTTATATCCTCCTCCGTCGGTACACCGTCCACCGTTACCCGATAGGTTTTGGAAACCTCATGACTGGGGTGTGTTAAACGATAGGTAAAATCGCCGTCGTTTGTTAAAAGCAAAAGTCCCTCACTGTCGTAATCCAATCGTCCCACGGGATACAGTCGTCCAAGTTCTTTCGGCACCAATTCCAAAACGGTTTTACGGTCAAAATTATCCTTTGCAGTGCTGACATACCCACGCGGCTTGTGCAGCATAATATAAACAAAATCCGTTTGCATAACCGCCGGTTTGCCGTTAACGGTTACCCGATCTTTTTCCGGGTCAACCTTAGCGCCCAGCGTATTTACACAAGACCGGTTAACAAACACACAGCCGGATGTGATCAATTCTTCAGCCTTGCGGCGCGAAGCAATGCCGCACAGGGCAATATACTTTTGTAATCGCATAAGTTCAGCCATATAAGCTCCTTGTTTATTGTTAAATGTTACACAAACTTCATCCTCTTTATTATACAATCTTTTTATTTAAACTGCAACAACTTTTCGAAAAAAATTCTAAAATTCTCCCATAATTTCAGTTTGGGCGGCTGGATGTACGAAATATCCGTTGCGGCACACAATTCCATCTCCTTTAAAAGCTCTCCGTCATACCGTATCAGCAGCTTGCCGATTTGGCTTCCGGCCGTTACAGGTGCAGGCACAGCAGAGGGCAGCTTGTATTCCAGCTTAATTTTACTCAAGCCTTCGTTGCCGGTAACAGGTATATAAAAATCTTCGGTGGCGGTTAATTCAATGGTTTTGCTGCTGCCGCAGGTAACGCGCAGATTTTTTAAAACCATATCCTTCATAATTAATGGCCGTGCTTTAACGGTTAAAAATGCGTAATTTAAAAGGTTTGTATGGTCATTCCAATCGTTCGGCGCATTTAATGTGACACAAATAGCCGTAACGTGCTCCTGTGTTGCGGCCGATACCAGGCAGCGTCCTGTTTTTTTGGTAAAACCTGTTTTAACACCCACGCAGCCGGGGTAAAGTGACAACAGCTTGTTATGATTGGCAAACGACCGTGCAACCGCATTTTCGGTTGCGGGATACGATTTGCGCTTGCAGGACACAATTTCGGCAAAACGCGGATTTTTAAGCGCCTCCCTTGCAATTAATGCTAAATCATAGGCGGTGGTGTAATGTCCGTCTTCGTCCAGGCCGTTCGGATTTTTAAATTGCGTATCCTTAGCGCCCAAAGCACGGGCGCGCTTTGTCATCATATCGGCAAATTTTTCAACGTTGCCGCCCACATGCTCGGCAATGGCAATGGCGGCATCGTTGCCGGATTCCAGCATCAGCCCGTACAAAAGCGTTTCCATCGGGATTTTTTCGCCGCACGTCAAATAAATACTGGAGCCTTCTGTTCCGGCAGCTTTCGCCGAGACGGTCACCATTTCGTCTGCCGTGCTGTTTTCAAGCGCAACAAGGGCCGTCATAATTTTGGTTGTGCTGGCCATAGAATGGCGCTCGCGTGCGTTTTTTTCATATAAAATTCGTCCCGTTTGTGCTTCTATCATACAGGCATATTGAGCCGAAACATCCAGGGCCGAAACAGATGTTGCGGACATAAGAATCATAATAAAGGTCAATATCGCAAGGTAACGCTTCAT
>UQYH01000180.1 GCA_900545185.1 uncultured Eubacteriales bacterium
AAAGGGCTGGCGCGGTGAGCGCCGCGCGAGCGAAAGCCCTTATTCTCAAGCGAAAACTCTCAAAGAGAGATTTCGACACGCTCCGGGCGCAGCAGAGCCGCGCCCCTACGCGGTGTTCGTATAAACAACAAATACCGTTGTTATTTTCAACATAAATATAACATCTGTAGGGAACGGCCTATGTGCCGTTCTTGAAAATGCAAAGTATTAAGGTGGAACGACACGCAGCTGTTTATTTATATGGTCAATATAGACGGTTATTTTGGTGTGCACACCAATATTTGCAGGAGAGTCGGACACGTATGGTCTGCTGTACGTAAAAGAATCAAAGCAACGAAAAAACACCGCTAGCGCACCTCGCCGAGCGTAATATGCCAGCCCTTTTCCGTCAGAGCCTCCACAATCTGCGCTTCTGTCACCGTGCGCAAAAGGTGTTGGCTTTTATCAACGACATACACAATGTGGTACGCATCATAGCAAAGCCGTTTTAAAACGCTGCGTGCTGCAAGCGCGTCGGTCGCGGTCAGGCTTTGGGTGCGCATAAGGCCGCGATTTTTCAGCTTGTTTTTTGTGTATAAAAGCTCTTGCATTATCACGTAATCATTTTCCTTTTTTTCTTCTGTCATGTAAAGCGTTAAAAAGGCGGCGACCATTAAAAGAGAAATGTTCAGCCCCGTGACAAGCAGGAGAAGCGTGACGCACACAAACAAAAAGACGGTTACAATGCGACTTAGGCGCCGCATGACGGATATGGCGGCAATATAACCCAGTTGTCTTGTTAACATGGCCTTTAGGGCACGGCCGCCGTCCAGCGGCAGACAGGGCAGCAGATTTAACATAAGGGTGACGAGGTTGACATAATTAAACAGCCACAAAGCGGCAGAATCCTGCCAAATGAATTTTTGCAGAACATAGGCTCCCAAAAGCATTAAGCAATTGGCAAACGGCCCGGCCAGGGCAATGCAAAATTCGTGCAGGCTGCTGCGGATGACGCTTGCCGAAAGGCGTAGAGTGATGCCAAACGGCATGATGATAATCGAGCCGACACGCTCGCGCAGCAAAAGGGCGGCGAACAGATGAAACAGCTCGTGCACCATAACAACAGCATAGGCCATGCCGACGGTGTGCAGGCTGTTTGTGACATAGGCCAAAGCCAAAAGCGGCAAAACAGACCACTGAACATATAAAAATCGTGTAATTTTAATCATGATTCTTGCGACAGCGTGATAAAATCGGCCGGGTTCAGCCAAGTGTTGCCGCTGCGGATTTCAAAATGCAGGTGCGGACCGGTTGCATTGCCGGTTGCGCCGACGGTTGCGATGACCTGTCCGGCTTCGATTGAATCGCCGGTCTGCGGCAAAACGGTTTGGCAATGCGCATACAGCGTATAAATATCTTCATCGTGCCGCACTAAAATATAATTGCCGTAATCGGCGCTTTCGCCTACCTCAACGGCTTCTCCCCTGGCGGCACACTTAATTTTTTCGCCCTCCGGCGCGGCAATATCCACACCGTAGTGAAACTTTTCGCTGCCGTCCGCCGGGTTCGTACGCAGCCCGAAATCGGAGGAAACGGAACCGTCCACGGGAAGGGTCATTGCGGTCAGAACATCGCCGCCTTTTACGTTTTGCGGCGCATCCTTATGTAAAACGTTTGCATAAAACCATTCGGCCACCTGATGGGGTATGGCGTAAAAGTCGGTGTTGGTGTCAAGAATCAGCCCGATATCGGCTTTGGCGGCCGCAAGCTCCGGCTGCGGATACACCTTGATTAAAAGCGCGGCCACAAACAGTATTAAGCATAAAACAGCCTGCTTGATTAAGGCCTGCTTGTAAGCGGCCGTCTGCGGTTCTCTACTGCGGCTGCGCGGCTGTGCATATTCGCCGCGGCGTCTGTAAATCTGTTCCATATTCTTGTCCCCTTTCGTTTGATAGTACAGTATATGGAACAGCAGACAAATTTATGATTCAAACAATCGGTTTTTTAGTTTTGTGCCGATGCGTCGGCAGCACGAGCCTGCCTTTCAATTTCGGCCTTTAGCTTTTCGTGCGGATCTTCCCATCCCTTCGGTTTAATGGTTTTGCCCTCGGCGTTATAATGGGGCTTGCCGTCCGGCCACAGCTTGGCCATGTTGGCATCCTGCACAATCTGAAACAGTGCATCCGGACAGATACCCATTTCAACCAGCGTCCCCAGTGCAAAGTACATCACATCAATCATGGCATCGGCCTGTTCCACAATTTCATCGGCTTCTAAAAACTCATTAATTTCCTCCAGCATCCAGTGATAACGCTTTAAAGCGCGCTCCGGCTCCATTTTTGTTGGACGGTCGGCTGTGGGGTGTCCGAATTTTAGCTGAAATTCTTTCACATCGTTCCATTCTTTGTTCATTGTGTTTTCCTCCGTATCTATACAATCTCACTTTTATACTATCATACTCACCTTGTTTTTGCAAGTCTTTGTCAAAAAACCTCAAAAAACAGAAGTTTATGCCGGTTTTTTTGTAATTTT
>UQYH01000181.1 GCA_900545185.1 uncultured Eubacteriales bacterium
TATGGAGCTGCTGCATGAGCCGCAGCCGCCCCGATATAAAAAAACAGATTGTGTGCTGAGCAGTACCGATCGGCCTGCTGTGCAAACCGAAGAAAAAATGCACACAAAAGAGCAGCTGTATGCCGAGTTGGCACGGCTGCGCAAGCAAATGGAGCCGTTTTTGGCAGACCATGCGCCGGCACAGCCAAATGTAAGGGAACGGTTTGACATACGGGATTTTGTGCTGGATAAAACCGAACACGTTACACTGCCGCATTACGGCGGCCCTGTCGGCTATGCCAAAAAACTTTACGAAGCAGAGGTTAACTTGCCGCCGCTGAAGGAGAATCAGGCCGCGTATTTTTGCTGTAAGGGTGCGGATTATAAAGCAGCCGTGCACATAAACAACGAATTTGCCGGCAGCCACGAGGGCTTTTTTGCGCCGTTTGAATTTGAGATTTCGGATTTGATTCAAACGGGCAAAAACATCCTCAGCATAACGCTGACCAATGATTTTCGCTTTAACGGCAATGACAGCGAAGAAGGCGTTTTAACCGAAGGCGATAAGCTTTATGCGGCAACGGGGTTGGGCTGGGATGATCCCAAGCGTGGCTGGCATCATTGTCCGCCGGGGATGGGGCTTTATAACGAGATCTATATTGAATATAGAAATAAAACACATATTCACGATTTGTTTGTGCGCCCTCTGCCGCAGAAAGACTTGGCAGAGGTCTGGATTGAAATTGAAAATGCGGAATACATACAAAAAGATGTCAGCTTTTTGTTTTCTCTTTACGGGCAAAACTTTACGGAAACTCTGTTTGAAAAAAAACTGTACGAGCCGGGCACCATACACACCGTTGGCATGGGCGACAGTTTAACGGAAGCCGAAGTGAAGGATATTTTGGGCAAACGTGTCGGGGCACCGGCGCAAAAAGGGAAAAACCTGTATAAATTTACAATTCCCATAGAAAATCACAGGCTGTGGGAGCCGCATGCACCGTACTTGTATCAGCTGCAGGCAGAGCTCGTCTATCACGATGCGGTGACGGATTATGCAAAACGGCAGTTCGGTATGCGCAGCTTTACACAGGATACCGAGCATAAGCCATACGGCATGTTTTACTTAAACGGCCGCAAAATTCGTTTGCGCGGTGCGAATACCATGGGGTTTGAACAGCAGGATGTGCTGCGCCGTGATTTTGACCGGTTAATAGATGATATTTTACTGGCCAAAATTTGCAATATGAATTATTGGCGGCTGACACAGCGTCCCGTTCAGGAGGAAATTTATGAATATTGTGACAAGCTGGGTCTTATGACGCAGACCGATTTGCCTGTTTTCGGGTGTATGCGCCGCCCGATGGTTTGCGAGGCGCTTCGGCAAACGGAAGAAATGGAGCGGCTGATTCGCTGCCATCCCTGCAATGTTGTGATATCCTACATCAATGAGCCGTTTCCCAACGCTAAAAATGAGCCGCACAGGCATTTGGAACGGACAGAGCTGGAGCAGTTTTTTGCAGCATGCGATTTTATTGTGCATCTTCACAATCCCGACCGTGTGATTAAGCACGTTGACGGGGACTATGATCCGCCGACGGAGGGCATGCCGGATAACCATTGTTACCCTATGTGGTACAACGGTCACGGTATCGACATCGGCAAGCTGCACAAGGGCTACTGGATGCCGGTTAAGCCGGACTGGTACTATGGCTGCGGCGAATACGGCGCCGAGGGCTTGGAATGTGCAGAGGTTATGAAGCAATATTACCCTAAAGAATGGCTTGCTGAGCCGTTTGACCCGCACCGCATTGTGAACGCACAAACGGGCGACTTACATTATTTTTTCTATGATACACCGGGCGGTATGGAGGAGTGGATTGAAAAAAGCCAGACCTATCAGGCCTTTGCAACAGCGATGATGACAGAGGCGTTTCGGCGGAATCGGGAGATGATATCGAACGCCATTCATTTATTTATTGATGCGTGGCCGAGCGGTTGGATGAAAACCATTATGGACTGTGACCGTAACCCCAAAAAGGCATATTTTGCTTATAAAAACGCATTAGAGCCGATATTTGTCAGCCTGCGAACCGACCGCTTTACTGTGACAAGCGGCGAAGCCGTACGCGTGGAGGCGGTTATTTGCAATGATACAAACCGTGCCGATGAAAATTTATGTATGCATTATGAGGTGTATGAAGAAGAAACGCTGCTTCTCTCCGGCACATCGGCCGCGGTGCTGCGTGACTGCGATGTCAGCTATGTATCGGACATTGTGTTTACAGCGCCGATGACATCGGACAGAACCATGCTGCATATAAAGGCGGTTTTAACGGACGCATCGGGTAACGTGGTGGCTTATAACATTCTGCCGATAGAGGTCTTTGCACCGGTGACGGCAGAGGAGCACGACAATGTTGTGCTTTGCGGCCCGTATGAGCCGGGTCAATATGAACTTGCGGGGGAAACGGTTACGGTAAAGGCCTGCGGCATGCTGCCGCTGCACTTTGC
>UQYH01000182.1 GCA_900545185.1 uncultured Eubacteriales bacterium
GGAGCGAGGGGCAGGTTGCCCACGTGTTACTCAGCCGTTCGCCACTTTATTCACGCCCGAAGGCGTCTTAACCGTTCCCCATCGGTCGGCAGACTACGAAGCTATTATCCAAGGCGCGGAAGCACTTTTGCGCGAACTGATGCAGATTCCCGATAACTACAAGGTTCTGTTTTTGCAGGGCGGCGCATCAAGCCAGTTTGCCATGATACCGCTGAATTTGATGAAAACGGGTAAGGCAGATTATGTTATTACCGGCCAATGGTCTAAAAAAGCCGCATCAGAGGCAGAAAAGTACGGTACGGTGAACCGTGTGGCAAGTTCAGCCGACAAGACGTTTTCTTATATTCCGGAATTAGATCCCGATTCGTTTACAAAGGATGCGGATTACTTCCACATTACGTTTAACAACACAATTTACGGTACACGTTACACAAAGCTGCCGGAAACGGGGAATGTGCCGCTTGTTGCGGATATTTCCTCCAACGTTTTGTCACAACCCATTGATGTATCTAAATTCGGCCTTTTATATGCCGGTGCACAAAAAAACATGGGTCCGGCCGGTGTCACACTGGTTATCATCCGTGAGGACTTGCTGGGCAGCGCACGTGAGAAGACGCCGACGATGTTTAACTATCAGATTCATGCCGACAACGGTTCGATGTATAACACACCGCCTACATACGGTATTTACATTTGTAAGCTGGTGCTGGAATGGCTGAAAGAGTTGGGCGGCATTGACGCAATGTATGAAATTAACATGAAAAAAGCCAAAATTTTATATGATTATCTGGATTCTTCCTCTATGTTCCGCGGAACGGTTGTGCCGCAGGATCGCTCTTTGATGAATGTTCCGTTCGTGACGGATTCTGATGAACTGAACGCGAAATTTATTAAAGAAGCCAAAGCAGCCGGTTTTGTGAACCTGAAGGGTCACCGCACGGTTGGAGGCATGCGCGCCAGCATTTATAACGCAATGCCGGTTGAAGGTGTTGAAAAGCTGGTTGCATTTATGAAAGAATTTGAAAAGAATAACTAAGGGGAGGCGGCGACATGTTTCACGTTTTAACTTTAAATAAAATTGCACCGCAGGGGCTTGAAAAATTTGATTCTGCAAGCTATCAGGTAACAGACAGCTGTGATACGCCGGACGGTATTATTCTGCGCAGCTTTTCTATGCATGATATGGAACTGCCCGACTCGCTTTTGGCAGTTGCAAGAGCCGGCGCGGGCGTTAATAACATTCCGATTGATGCCTGCACGGATAAGGGTATTGTTGTATTTAACACACCGGGCGCCAATGCCAACGCGGTTAAAGAGCTGGTCATTACCGGCCTTTTGCTTGCCAGCCGTAATGTGGCCGGCGGCATTGAGTGGGCCAAGACCTTAATCGGCAAGGGTGCCGAGGTTCCCAAGCTGGTTGAAAAAGGTAAAAGTCAGTTTGTCGGCCCGGAAATTAAGGGCAAAAAGCTTGGCGTTATCGGTTTGGGTGCCATTGGTGTTATGGTTGCCAATGCAGCGCACAATTTGGGGATGGATGTTGTGGGCTACGATCCGTATCTGACCATTGATTCGGCTTGGCATCTTTCGCGCAGTATTCATAAGGCTAAGGATATGAACGAGGTTTTTGCAAGCTGTGACTATATTACATTGCATGTGCCGCTTAATGATTCCACCAAGCACATGATTTGTTCCGACAGCTTAAAGCTGATGAAGGACGGCGTGCGTATTTTGAACTTTGCGCGCGGCGGACTGGTGAACGATGCGCATTTAGCCGCGGCGTTGGAAGAAAAGAAGGTTGCCTGCTATGTAACCGATTTTCCGGATGAAGCCGTTTTGAATATGGAAAACGTCATTGCCATTCCGCATTTGGGCGCATCCACACCGGAATCGGAAGAAAATTGTGCCGAAATGGCGGCAAGAGAGCTTGTGGACTATTTGGAAAACGGCAATATTACCAATTCGGTGAACTTCCCGGCTTGCTCGGTAGAACGCGAGGGCAATGTGCGTATTACCATTTTGCATAAAAACGTGCCGACCATGCTGAGCCAGTTCTCGGCTATTATGGCAGAAAAGCACTTGAATATTTTGAACATGACCAACAAAAACAGAAAAGAAAATGCTTACACCATTATGGATATTGAGGGCAGCGTGGATGACGCGGCGGAAGAAAAACTCAACAGCATTGACGGTGTTTATCGTGTTCGCATTTTACGGTAAAAAAGCAGTTTAAAATTTTTGCGGCGGCAGTTACGGCAATCGGCCTGTAATTGCCGCCGCTTTTTTTGCTGATTTTGTTGTTTACTTTAAGATTTTGTTACAAAGCAGAAAAAAAGCGACCCGTTCGCCACGCGGTACCGCGCCACAGCCGCCACCGCGTCATCGCCCCTGCACCCA
>UQYH01000183.1 GCA_900545185.1 uncultured Eubacteriales bacterium
ATCTAAAAAACCTTTTGTTAAACAGGCGCGCAAACCATTAACATTCCATGAAATCAGCTTCATCAACAGTACCTCCACTTCCCTATTTGCTTATTGCAAAATCGTTCCAACTGTAATGGTATTACCCTTTACATATTCGGAAACCGGCATTTTTCTCTTACCTTCCATTTGAATTTCAGTCACAAAAACAGCACCATTACCGCATTTTATCGTAAAGCCATTCTCCTTTACATCTGTTATTGCCCCGTTTTTGCTCGTTACGTTATTCGGCTTTACAGGCGTTGCCTTCACGATTTTCAAAAGCTTGCCTTCATAAAAGGTTTGCGCATAAGGATATGAGTTCATCGCACGTATTAAACAACATATCTCATCGGCCGATTTGGAAAAGTCTATTTTGGCAAGCTGCTTGTCAATCATAGATGCATAACACGACTCGGCATCATTTTGCTTTTGCGGCTGCAGTGTACCGGCCTGTAGTGCTGTCAGGGTTTTAATTAAAACATCCTTCCCGGCCAAACTCAGTTTATCGTGCAATGTCTCCCCTGTTTCGTCCGGCGCTATGGGAACTTCTATTTTCATCAGCATGTCGCCGGTGTCCAGACCTTCATCCATTTGCATAGTGGTTACACCGGTTTTGGTTTCTCCGTTTATAATGCTCCACTGAATCGGCGCCGCGCCCCGATATTTGGGCAGCAGCGATGCATGTACATTCACACAGCCGTAAGGCGGCAGATTTAAAATTCGCCCGGGCAAAATTTTACCGTAAGCGACGACGATAAAAATATCTGCATTTGCTTCTTTTAAAACCTCAAAAACTTCGTCGCTTTTCATGCTGGCAGGCTGATAGACCGGTATGCCATGTTTGACGGCACACTCCTTCACCGGTGGCGGTGTCAGCTTATGACCGCGCCCTTTGGGCTTATCAGCCTGCGTGACAACCAATACAACTTCGTGACCGTTTTCAATCAGCGCATTTAAACAAGGCACCGAAAAATCCGGTGTGCCCATAAATACAATTTTCAATTTACTTCTCCTCCCGATTCACTTCATCAGGGTTCACGTATTCAATCACTTTATCCGTATATAAAACGCCGTTTAAATGGTCAATTTCGTGGCAAAACGCAATGGCAAGCAACCCTTCCGCTTCTATTTCAACTGTTTTGCCATCCAACTGCATACCACGTACAATCACTTTTTCCGGACGTTCCACAATCCCCCAAACCCCGGGGACGGAAAGACAACCTTCCATTTCTTTTTGTGAGCCTTTTTTATATACAATTACGGGGTTCAAAAGTGTAATCGGCCCTTCGCCAATGTCGATGACAATTAAACGCTTTAAAATGCCGACTTGCGGCGCAGCCAAGCCCACACCGTTTTTTTCATAAAGGGTTTCTTTCATATCCTCTGCCAAAACCTTGATTTTATCAGTGATTTCTGTGATTTCGCGAGATTGTTTACGAAGTCTTTCATTATCATTTTCTACCACTAAAACATTTCGTAATGCCATTTTTTGATTTCCTTTCTGTAAAAGCGTTGCCTGTATCATGTCTTTATGAAATATGTACAGGGTTTGTTTCGATCGAAAGCGTAACATATTGATTTTCTTTGCTTGCATAGTGTTTTTCCTGCACATCATTTAGCACTTGTATTATTGTACCATGAAATCGGCATTTAATCAAGATGCGTTTTCTGTATTTGTTATTGATTTTATAAAATTCACACGGTGCAGGCCCTAAAATTTGGACGGTTTCATTCTGCAAAAGCTTTTTTATATGCGCTGCCGTTCGCTTGGCACATAAGGTGGCTGCCGCATCGTTATACGAGCTGAACACTAAAACAGCCAAATCGCAAAACGGCGGATATAAAAGCGCGCGGCGCAAGGCAATCTCTTCACGGTAAAACGCTTTATAGTCCTGTTTTTTTGCCATCTCCAGTACGGTATTTTCGGGCATATAGCTTTGAATAATGGCTCGCCCCGTTTTTTGGCCGCGTCCGGCACGGCCGCAAACCTGCGTAATTAAATCAAAGCTTTTTTCATTGGCACGGTAGTCATCCATATTCAGGCTCATATCGGCTGCTAAAACGCCTACCAGTGTTACATTGTCAAAATCAAGTCCTTTGGTCACCATTTGCGTCCCCAGCAAAATATCGGTCTTTTCCTTTTCAAACCGATCTAAAATTTTTTGGTGTGAATTTTTGACAGAAACCGTATCTAAATCCATTCGC
Organism: uncultured Eubacteriales bacterium; assembly: GCA_900545185.1. Lineage (GTDB taxonomy): Bacteria > Bacillota > Clostridia > UBA1381 > UBA9506 > UMGS755. The sequence goes on from UQYH01000183.1 coordinate 2,227, forward strand.
AAAACAGAAGCATGCGGAAAAAGCTCGGCAAGCTCCTCCTCCACTCTTTGAGTGCCCGTACCGAAGTGTTTAATGTATCGGCTGCCGCATTCGGGGCAAACCTCCACATTACGCTGTGTAAAGCCGCAATAATGACAGGT
>UQYH01000184.1 GCA_900545185.1 uncultured Eubacteriales bacterium
GCGCCTTGCCGGAACGCACGATCTGCGCGAGTGCCTCCATGCTCTCCTCAAGCGGCGTTTCGGGCGTCATGCGGTGACGCACTGGCGAAAAACGGAACGATGGGTCTTGCCAAAACTGTGGACGATTCCCTTAATCCGGGCAGTGATGTGGCCAATCTCAGCGTTTTGGGGTATGACCCGCTGCGCTATTACAGCGGCCGTTCGCCGCTTGAGGCTCTTTCCATAGGTGTGAGCTTAAAGCCAACGGATGTAACCTTCCGTGCCAACTTGGTTACGCTTTCGGAGGAATCGGATTATGCTCAAAAAACTATGGTGGATTACAGCGCAGGCGAAATTACAACGGCCGAATCGAAGGAACTGATTGAATATTTGCAAAAAAATATGGTTGTGCCCGATTTTTCACTGTACAGCGGTATCAGCTACCGGCATCTTTTGGTGTGGGATCATGGCACAACGGATGTGAAGCTTACACCGCCGCATGATATATCACGCCGCAAGGTGACGGACTATTTACCGGGCGGAGAAAAAGCCGGTGTTTTGCTGGATATTATGAAAAAAAGCTATGAGCTTTTGCAAAATCATCCGATTAATCAAAACCGCATCAGCCGCGGCCTGAATCCGGCCAACTCGCTTTGGATATGGGGTGAGGGTACTAAGCCGGCACTGGATGGTTTTCGCGAAAAATTCGGCTTATCCGCAACCATGATTTCGGCAGTCGATCTGTTAAAAGGTATCGCCTGCGGCACGGGTATGCAGGTGGCCGATGTGCCCGGTGCAACGGGAAATATTGATACCAATTTTGACGGTAAGGCCGAAGCGGCTATTGAAGCGCTGAAAAGCGGACAGGATTTTGTTTATATCCATGTGGAGGCGCCGGACGAGTGCGGACATCACGGCCAGACCGATTTAAAGGTAAAGGCGATTGAGCTGATTGATGCAAAAATTGTCGGCCCGGTGATGGAATATTTGGAAAACAGCGGCGAAGCCTTCCGCGTACTGCTAACGCCCGATCATCCCACACCGCTGAAGCTGATGACGCATGTCAAAGACCCCGTTCCCTTTGTGATTTACGAAAAAGGCCAAACAAGCGGTTCGGGCTTGTGTTATTCGGAAAAGAATGCGGCGCAAACGGGTGTGTTTGTTGAAAAAGGCTGCAAGCTGATGAATATGCTTTTGGAGAAATAATAAATCGAAAGAAAAAAGGTTGTAACAAGCGGTTTGAACAGCTTATTACAACCTTTTTTACTATTTTTCCAGCGCCTGCATAGATGTACGCACCGCGTCCTCCGACATGTCACAATGCAGCAGATAAACAGGCAAACGTTCAATCAAGTTTGAAATGACATCTAAGTTTTTCTCGGCCAAGGCCGGTACAATCGGCTTGCGCACGGCCGAAAACAGCCGCCAAACCGCCTCGATGGAATCCATTGGCTCAAGCGTACAGGTTGTGCCGCGTTCCAAAAACACAATGGCATGAAGCGGAACGCATACATTTTGATGGACAACGCTTTTGCCGCTCCAAGGTGCACCGTAAAGATACGGGGTGTCGTTTTCAATGCGGACAAGCGGCATATCGTCATTGACGATGATGGTATCCGGCTTGTAACGTCTCCAAAGCCTTGTGTGCGTCGATTTGCCCGTGCCGGAGGGCGCGGAAAAGAGTAGTCCCTTGTCATGATAGGCCAAAGAAGAAGCGTGAATGATTGTACCGTTTTTAAATAAAAGCGCGTAACGCAACGCCTCTTGTATTAAATTATAGGGACGTCTGTCAGGAGAAAGCTCCAGCACCTCCGAGGGGCAAAACCAAGCCTCAATATGGCTAAAGGTACTGTCTGCAATCACTAAATTTAAAATTTGGTCGCTAACATCCTCCACACGGTCATAAAAAGCATATCCGCCATCGGGCAGGGTATACCAATGACGCTTGTTTATTTCCGCAACAAGAGTGCCTGTCGGCGGCTGCAAATCCATGCAGCTTGTATGAATGGTATAGGTTACATCCGGCGCCGAAACCGGGTCGGTTTGGTATGCGGCAAGCTGTGTTTTGCCTTCGGGGTAAAAATATTCATCGGTTTGAATCGTTAATCCGCCCAGGTTATAAAAATAAGTCATACGATCACTCCCGTTTTGTCAATACTGCTTTAATTGTAACATGAAGGGGATTTGTTGTCAACTTATTTCACATATTACATACAATTTTTGCAAAAAAGTTATCATCCGCAAAGGGTGTCCGCAAGGTCGTGGTCGCTCTTCCACGAATGTCCGCACTCAGTGCAGATGTTCGTGCCGTC
>UQYH01000185.1 GCA_900545185.1 uncultured Eubacteriales bacterium
TTCACAAATCGCAAATAAAATCCATCATACAGCAAATCAAAGCGATACATATGCATCGCTTTGATTTGCTTGTTTTATATTTACGGTGTAACATAATCCAACGGATTGAGCGGTTTTGCATCGCAAAGAAGTGCAAAATGCAGGTGCGGCTCCTCCAGCATTTCTGCCGCCGCGCTGTCTCCCACCGCGGCAATGCATTGCCCTCTCGTCACCTTGTCACCCTCCTTCACCATTTCGGTGGATGCCAGATTTTGATATACGGTTTGATAGGTACCCTCGTGCACAAGTATAATGGTATATCCCATCAGCTTATCCTGATACGCCTTTTCCACCACCCCGTCATCGGCTGCCTTTACCTCGCTGCCGGTGCTTGCTTTTATATCGACCGCATTGTGCGTTCGCCAGTCACCCAGCGTTTTAGACTTAATGAGTGCACCGTTTGAGTACGGAACGGATATCTCCCCCTCAGCAGGCAAAACCAACTTGGGCGGCTCCGGCTGCCGATCGGCCGCCACGACCGACGCGGTTTCCGTTTCCTCCGCTTTGGGGATGGCGGTTTGAGGCGGCTGCTGCGTTTTGGGGGCGGCCGGCGGCGCTGTCACCGCTGGCGGAGCCGGGGTCGGCGCAAGGGTCGGGAGCGTCACCGGCGTATTCTGCTCCAATCGAATACTGCCCTTTGTCACACCAAACGCAAAGAAAAGGCTCATAAGCCCCGCAAGACTCAGCAGCGCGGCGCCTATGTAAGACGCCTTTTTCAATGTGTTTTTTTTCACATCGTTTGCCTTCGATTTAGAATTTTTATTCTGGTTGTTCTTCATTTTTTCGTCTCCTTTGCCGTATTGTACATACCTATTTTTTCCAAGCAGGCAAAAATTATACGCAAAATTGCCTTTTTGCATGAAATATAAGGAAAAATACGTGCGAAAACCAGCATATTACACTATTGTATTTTTTTGCAATGACTGTTACAATGTATTACGTAGATGTATATAGACCCTTTACGGAAAGGAGATTTGAAAAATGGGAAAATTTGAATGTACAGCTTGCGGCTATATTTATGACCCCGCGCTGGGCGATCCCGAAAGCGACATTGAACCCGGCACACCTTTTGGAGATTTGCCGGAGGATTGGGTTTGTCCCTTATGCGCCATGGGCAAGGATGTTTTCGAGCCGATTGACGAAGACTGAGAAAAACAAGTAAACAAATTCTAAAAACAACACCACCTTTATATAGTAGTAATATAACAATAAGGGTGGTGTTATTTTTGTTTATTGTCAATTCTGAAAAGCCGTATACATACGAAGCCATGCAGGCGGATTTAAAGCTTTTGGCCGGTGAATACGGTTTTTTGCATTTCTTTTCTTTGGGCACCTCTGTTGCGGGGCGCTCTCTTTCGGCCGTTCGCTGGGGCGACGGCTCAAAACGTATTTTTTTAAACGGCGCGCACCATGCCATGGAGTGGATCACATCTATGCTTTTAATGCGGATGCTGGAGGAATTTTCACACCAATACGCCGAGGATACAGCCATCGGGACAATTCACTTCCGCAGTCTGTTTCGGGAGTTATCACTTGTGTTTTGCCCAATGGTGAACCCCGACGGCGTTAATTTGGAAATTAACGGCCTAACGGATGATTTGCCGCCCCTGACGCGCACACGCCTGAAGGCATATAACGGCGAGAGTACGGATTTTACCAAATGGCAGGCCAATTTAAACGGTGTGGATTTAAACCACAATTATGATGCCGGATTTGAAAAAGGCCTTTTTATGCAGCATCGCTTGGGCATTTACGGTCCCGGCCCCACGCGTTTTAGCGGCGCATCGCCGGAAAGCGAGCCGGAATCGAAAGCCGTTGCCGATTTTACACGTTCCTTTCGGCCGCATGTTGCCGTTGCCTATCACACACAGGGAGAACAAATTTATTATGATTTTGAATCGAAATCAACGGAGCGCGGCAAAAAAATGGCGGCAGCCATGGCTGAAATCAGCGGCTACGCGCTGGATACAACAGACGGCATGGCCAGCTATTCCGGCTACAAAGATTGGGTGATTAACGATTTTTACATCCCGGCCTTTACCATTGAAGCCGGTTTCGGCGAAAATCCGCTTCCGCTTTCACAATTTGATAAAATCTATCATGACAATTTAAAAATGCTGCTGTATTTGGTCGGGTTTTAAAAAATGACCAAAACTTTTTGCATCGGCTGCCTGTTTTTTTACAACCGGCAGCCGATTTTTTACAGATCGGAAGAGCG
>UQYH01000186.1 GCA_900545185.1 uncultured Eubacteriales bacterium
ACGTAAATCAATGTTAATATTATCCTAGTTTTCGCTAAAATAAGCCTTGCAATGTAAAAATAGTTTTTATATAATGTAAATAGAGAACAAAATAAACGGAGGGTGAGCAAATGAAAAATAATGCTGATATTTTAAACGAATTTAAAACAGTGCAGGAAACGGACGCGGCACCGAAGTCGAGCCGCAAGCTTAAGGTCGGTATCATCGGAACAGGATGGATTGCAGATGCACATCTGAACTGCTATAAAAAAATGGATGATGTTGAAGTTGTTGCCGGTGCGGACTTGGTTCCCGGCAAGGCAGAAGCATTCTTTAAAAAGCACGAAGTTTCGGGCGTACGCTGCTACCCTGATCATATGTCCATGCTGGAGGCAGAGAAACTGGATGCGGTCAGCATTTGTACATACAATGCAACACATGCGGAATGTACAATTGCAGCTTTGCAGCATGGCGTTAATGTGCTGGTGGAAAAACCGATGTGCGTTACCATAGAAGAAGCCGCCGATATGATGCGTGCCGAAAAAGAGAGCGGCAAAATTTTATCCATTGGTTTCCAGCCGCGTTTTGACCCGAATATGAAAATGATTAAAAAGATTGTTGAATCGGGCGAGTTGGGTGACGTGTATTACATTCAAACCGGTGGCGGCCGTCGGCGCGGTATTCCGACCCCCTTTGGCACAACCTTTATTGAAAAGGAAACAGCCGGCCTGGGCGCCTTGGGAGATATAGGCTGTTATTCGCTTGATATGGTGCTGAATGCAATCGGCTACCCCAAGCCGCTGACGGTATCGGGCTATAAATCGGCCTTTTTCGGTACACGGTCGAGTTATTATCCGACACATCCCGAATATGCCGAAAAATTTGGTGTAGATGATTTCGCAGCGGCGTTTATCCGTTTGGAGGGCGGCATTATCCTGGATTTCCGTATTGCATGGGCGATGAATTTGGATACACCCGGTGATACCGTTATCATGGGTACCAAGGCAGGATTGAGAATCCCCTCAACCGAGTGTTGGAACGGTACGACCGGCGGCCCGATGATTTTATATCATGAAGTGGCAGGCGAGCAAACACAAACAGAAATTCCGCTGCTGAAGGCAAACGGATTGGACGGAGACGTATTTTATCAAAAGCTGCGTCTGTTCTTAAATGCAGTTATCACAGGCGGCAGCGCCCCCGTGCCGACATCACAGATTTTATACAACCAGGCGATTTTGGATGCTGTTGTTAAATCTGCCGAGGCGGGACACGAGGTAAAAGTTGAAATCCCCGAAATTTAAGGAACAAAAACAGGAGGAGAAAACAATGTCATTAAAAGTTGGTTTGCAGTTATATTCTGTACGTGACGAGATGGAAAAAGACATGGACAAAACCTTGGCAGCGGTTAAAGAAATGGGTTATGACTATGTTGAATTTGCCGGATATTTTGATAAAACAGCCGAAGAGGTAAGGGCACTTTTGGATAAACACGAGCTGCAATGCATTTCGGTACATCAAGTCTATGATATCTTCTTAACAGAGCCGAAAGAAAGTGCGGAGTTTTTAAAGACAATCGGCGCTTCTTATTGTGCAATTCCGTGGATGTCACCCGATAAACACAAAGGTTCTGATGCGTTTGACAAGACGGTGGAGGAGATTCAAAAGGTATCGGCACTCTTGAAGGAATACGGCATCCGCATGCTTTACCATAACCATGACTTTGAATTTGAAAAGGTTGACGGAAAATATAAGCTGGATTGGCTGTATGAAACGGTTGGCCTTTCGGCCATTTGCCCGGAAATTGATACTTGCTGGGTACGCTATGCCGGTGAAGATCCTTGTGCATATCTGAAAAAGTATGGTGACTATATTGATGTTGTGCATTTAAAGGATTTTACATCCAAAAACATTGCGGCCGGCCCCGTGTATGATTTAATCGGGGATAATCGTGCAAAAAAGAGTCTTGATGAAAACGACTTCCGCTTTAGACCGCTGGGACAGGGTGTACAGGATATGCCGGCTATTTTAGCGACATCGGAGGAGGTTGGTGCGCAATATGTTATTGTTGAGCAGGATCATGCATATGAAACACCGTCACTTGAGGCGGCGCGCCAGAGCCGAGAATATTTAAAGAGCTTGGGTTATTAAAAACAAAGAGGGTATAGCAAAACGATTTCATTTTGCTATACCCTCTTTTGGGGTTTTAGAAAAAAATGTACAGCTCTATTT
>UQYH01000187.1 GCA_900545185.1 uncultured Eubacteriales bacterium
CTGCAAAAATAAAGATGTAAAGTTTTATAAAAATAACTTACTATTTTTCAACTTATCAAGCTGTGGCTTGAAATTATGAAGGAGGTCTTTTGTATATGAATCCCAAAATTGGTATTCGTCCTGCCATTGACGGGCGCAGAAAAGGTGTTCGCGAGGGGCTGGAGGAAAAAACAATGAACATGGCAACTGCCGCTGCCAAGCTGATTCAGGAAAACTTAAAATATCATGACGGCACACCTGTTGAATGCGTCATTGCAGACAGCACCATCGGCGGTGTTGCCGAGGCGGCTCGCTGCAAAGAAAAGTTCGATAAAATGGGTGTTTTGATCACCTTAACCGTTACCCCTTGCTGGTGCTACGGTTCCGAAACGATGGATATGGATCCGCACACCACAAAGGCTGTTTGGGGCTTTAACGGCACCGAACGTCCCGGCGCTGTGTACCTGGCCGCCGTATTGGCTGCTCATGCCCAAAAGGGTCTGCCTGCCTTCGGTATTTACGGCCATGATGTACAGGATGTGGATGATAACACCATTCCGGCCGATGTGGCAGAAAAAATTCTGCGTTTTGCCCGTGCCGCCGTTGCAGTCGGCACCATGCGCGATCAGTCTTATTTATCCGTCGGTAATGTTGCCATGGGTATTGCAGGTTCAATCGTAAACAGCGATTTTATGCAAAAATACTTAGGCATGCGTACCGAATATGTTGACATGTCCGAGGTCATTCGCCGCCTTAATTTAGGTATTTATGACCCGAAGGAATACGAAGCCGCTTACGCTTGGGCAAAAGCCAACTGCAAAGAAGGCTTTGACAAAAACCCTGCCGAAATTAAGCACACTGCTGAAGAAAAAGAGGCAGAATGGGAAACCGTTGTCAAAATGACAATGATTGTCCGTGATTTAATGCACGGCAATCCTGTTTTGGCCGATATGGGCTATGTTGAAGAAAGCAACGGCCACAATGCAATCGCAGGCGGTTTTCAGGGACAGCGCAACTGGACGGACTTTATGCCGAACGGTGACTTTACCGAAGCATTGATGAATTCGTCGTTTGACTGGACAGGTTTGAAGGAGCCGACCATTCTGGCAACCGAAAACGACAGCTTGAACGGCATTTCCATGCTGCTTGCCAAGCTGCTGACAAACACCGCACAAATTTTCTGTGATGTCAGAACGTACTGGAGTCCCGATGCCATCAAGCGTGTAACGGGTCAGTTGCCCGAAAGCGCAAAAAACGGATTTATTCACTTGGTTAACTCAGGCGCTGCCGCTTTGGATGGCACAGGTCGTCAGACAAAGGATGGCAAGCCGGCCATTAAACCGTTTTGGGAAATTTCTAAAGAAGAAATGCAAGCTTGCTTAGATGCAACCGAATGGAGCGCGGCTGACTACTACTATTTCCGCGGCGGCGGATTCAGCTCAAACTTCTATTCACTGGGCGGCATGCCGATGACAATGATTCGTCTGAATATTGTGGAAGGCTTAGGCCCCGTTTTGCAGTTGGCAGAGGGTTATAGCATTGATATGCCGGAGGACGTTTGGCGCGTAATTGATAATCGTACCGACCGCACTTGGCCGACCACTTGGTTTGTGCCGCGCTTAACCGGCAAAGATGCCTTTACCGATACATACAGCGTGATGGCAAACTGGGGTGCCAACCACTGTGCCCTGTCATACGGTCACATCGGTGCAGATCTAATTACACTGGCTTCCATGCTGCGTATTCCTGTTTGCATGCACAATGTTGAGGATAAAGATATTTTCCGTCCCAGCACATGGAAAGCTTTTGGCACAAAAGACTTAGAAGGCGCCGATTTCCGTACTTGCGAAAAACTGGGTCCGCTTTACAAATAACGATACAAACACAAAAGATTCTGTTGCAATCAACGCAACAGAATCTTTTTTATGCTTATAAAGGCGTTTTCTCTGCTTTCCCATGGTGCAAACAATATATCAGAAGGGTTATGTATGCAAACTGTTTACCGATTATAAAAAATAGCTTGCAAAAAAACGTACAGATATGTAAAAAACCTCACTGCATATGCAGTGAGGTTTTGTTCCGGCGATGATCTATTTTCCCGGGCGGTCGCCCACCAAGTATCTTCGACGCGAAGGAGCTTAACTACCGTGT
>UQYH01000188.1 GCA_900545185.1 uncultured Eubacteriales bacterium
GTGAGCGCCGCGCGAGCGAAAGCCCTTATTCTCAAGCGAAAACTCTCGAAGAGAGATTTCGACTTGAAGCGTGTCGATACGTCGACACGCTCAAATCTCCAAGGCAAAGCCTTGGAGATTGGTTTTTATGGATAGAAACTGTTTTTGAATCTATCCGATTGGCAATATCGGTATCGGCGTATGTAAGCGGAATCTTACTCACATAAACCGTGCGGTTTATAATGTTTTAATCCAGTCGGCGTAGTCTTTCTCGGTCATGCCGTTTACCAGCTTGCCGCTTTTAAAGTGCGCCGCAGGGCAAACACGTTGTAAAACGTCAACGGTCTTTCCCATTCCGCTGCCGCCGGAGGTGGCAAAGGGAACGATGGTTTTTCCCGTAAAGTCATAGCTTTCCAAAAACGTGTTCACAATGGTCGGCGCAACATACCACCAAATCGGAAACCCGATAAACACGGTGTCGTATGCATCCATGTTGTCTGCCTTGTTTGCAATGGCAGGGCGTGATGCCGGATCCTTCATTTCAAGCGTGCTGCGGCTTTGGCGGTCTGTCCAATCCAGATCGGCCGAGGTATACGGTACAGACGGCTGTATTTCAAATAAATCGGCTCCGGCGGCTTTCGCCAGCGCCTCGGCGGCCTTTTTTGTCACACCGCTTGCCGAAAAATATGCGACTAAAGCTTTTTTCATTTCAATCACCAATCGGACATAAGGGATGAAAATATCTTCCCTTATGTCCGCCTTTCTTTTTTGTTGTTTTGGTTCGGTTTATGATTTGCGTTCGCGGTCGTGCGTTGCAATCAAAGCGTTTTCAAAAAACCATTCCACGCGTTCGGGGTCGTTGTGGAGGAAAAAGGCGCTTTCCTTTTTGTCCAGTGCATCGATTTTGGCCATCTCGTCCTCCGAAAGTGTAAAATCAAATACGTTAAAGTTTTCCTCCATACGCTCGATATGCGTGGATTTGGGAATAACAACCACGCCGCGCTGCAGATTCCAGCGCAGCATAACCTGTGCAGGCGTTTTGCCGTGTGCGGCAGCAATTTCGGCGATGGTTTCATCCGTAAAAATACCGTTGCGACCTTCACCGAACGGCCCCCAGGCTTCCAGCCGTATGCCGTATTTTTCGGCCCAGGTTTTCAGCGTTTTTTGCTGATTGTAAATATGCGTCTCCATTTGATTCACCATCGGCCGTATACGGGCAAACGAGGCCAAATCAACCATGCGGTCGGCATAAAAGTTTGAAATACCGATGGCGCGGATTACGCCGTCATCATATAAATCCTCCAACGCATGCCAGGCGCCGTAATAATCCGAAAACGGCTGATGCAGCAGCACCAAATCCAAATAATCAGTTTTCAGCTTTTTCATGGATTCAAACACAGAGGCCTTGGCCTTTTCGTAGCCGTAATTTTCAAGCCAAACCTTGGTTGTAATGAAAATATCCTGTCGGGGAATGCCCGATTTTTGCATGGCAGAACCAACCTGTTCTTCATTTAAATACACCTGTGCGGTATCAAAGTGCCGATAGCCCGTGCGCAGTGCGTCCAGCACACAGCGTTCACATTCATTCCGCCTGATTTGATACACGCCGTAGCCCAGCATGGGCATTTTAACGCCGTTTGCCAGTGTTGCATATTCCATGGTTCATTCCTCCCATACTTTTTTGGCCATACGAAATGCTGCCCAGGCTTTGGGCCAGCCTGCGTAAAAGGCCGCATGTGTTAAAATTTCCGCAATTTCTTCTTTGGTTACGCCATGATTTTTGGCGTTGGCCAAATGATACTCCAGGGAACTGTCTAAAATTCCGCTTGCCATTAAAGCGGTCAGGGTTACAATGCTTCTGTCCCTTGTCGAAAGGGCAGCCTCTCTTGACCACACCTCGCCGAAGAGTACATCATCATTTAACTCCGCAAATTTCGGTGCAAAGCTGCCCAACTCGTCTCGGCCTGCTGTTACCTTTGCCATGTTGTTGTCCTCCTTTAGCCGTAGGCATTAGGAAATCGAACCCCATATGCCTTTCATTTGAAAAATTAAAGCCTTTCCGTCTTGTCGTCCTCGCAAGGCGCCAGCCTTCCTTCGTCCTCCGCACCGAAAATTCAAATAATTTTTCTAAATGGAAGGTCGAAGAGTTT
>UQYH01000189.1 GCA_900545185.1 uncultured Eubacteriales bacterium
CCTTGTAATTTGAGCCAATTTGTGTTAAACTATGTTTTAACCAGAGTTAAGGGGTGAAATGCTTGAATAAAAAATATTTGGGCGGCATCGGTTTTTACGTGCTTTTGTTTTTAATTGTGCTCGTTATGTTCGGTATTTTTAATTATGAGCCGGGGATTAAAAGCATCATGTATTCCGATTTGCTGACGTACATTAAAAACGGCAGTGTTTCCGAAATGGTGTTAACAGACCGTACGGCCACCATTACACTGCGCGACGTAAAAGCGGAATATCCGAACGAAGATAAGCGCATATCCGATATATCTTCAATTTATATATTGTATGAAGATGCGGGAGATGCTATTCGCAGCCAAATGGAGGCAGGCACACTGAAGGTGGATACACCGGCTCCGCAGGAGCTTCCCTGGTGGCTTTCACTTTTGCCGACGCTTTTGACAGTCGGTATTTTCGTTCTGTTTTGGTTTGTGTTTATGCGCCAGTCTCAGGGCGGCGGCAAGGTTATGACCTTTGGCAAGAGCAATGCCAGGATGAGCCAAAACGGGGAAACACACGTTACGTTTAAGGACGTAGCCGGTGCGGACGAAGAAAAAGAAGAACTGGAAGAAATTGTTGAATTTTTGCGTGACTCGTCAAAATTTATCGAACTGGGCGCCCGGATTCCGAAGGGCGTTTTGCTGGTAGGCCCTCCGGGTACAGGTAAAACCTTGCTGGCCAAGGCCATTGCCGGTGAAGCCAAAGCGCCGTTTTTCAGCATCAGCGGTTCGGATTTTGTTGAGATGTTTGTCGGCGTCGGTGCCTCCCGTGTGCGTGATTTGTTTGACAGAGCCAAGAAAAACGCGCCCAGCATTATCTTTATAGATGAAATTGATGCTGTCGGTCGGCATAGAGGCGCAGGTCTGGGCGGCGGTCACGATGAACGTGAACAAACGCTGAATCAGCTGCTGGTTGAAATGGATGGTTTCGGCGCTAACGAGGGTATTATTATCATTGCCGCCACAAACCGTCCGGACATTTTGGATCCTGCTCTTTTGCGTCCCGGACGTTTTGACAGACAGGTGGTTGTGAACTATCCGGATGTAAAAGGGCGTGAGGCGATCTTAAAGGTACATTCACGTGCCAAGCCCTTAGCGCCCGATGTTAAGCTGGATGTGATTGCAAAATCCACAGCCGGTTTTACAGGTGCCGATTTGGAAAACTTAATGAACGAGTCAGCGCTTTTGGCCGCTAAATTCGGCAAAAAGAAAATTGAAATGGCCGATATTGAAAACTCGATTATGAAGGTCATTGCAGGCCCCGAAAAACGTTCCAAAACCGTAACAGAAAAGGAAAAGAGATTAACGGCCTATCACGAAGCCGGCCATGCAATTATGCATAAATTAATGCCGAATTGCGACCCTGTGCACGAAATTTCAATTATTCAGCGCGGCCGTGCAGGCGGCTATACACTGGCTTTGCCGGCCGAGGATAAAAACTATGTATCCAAGCAGGATATGCTGGACGAAATTGTTGCGCTTCTTGGCGGACGTACGGCAGAAAAGCTTGTTTTGGATGACATCAGCACGGGTGCATCGAATGACATTATGCGTTCGACCAAAATTGCCAGAGAAATGGTTACAAAATACGGTATGAGTGACGTTCTCGGCCCGATGACCTTTGGTTCGGACAATGATGAAGTTTTCCTTGGTATGACCTATACGCAAACACGTGATTACAGTGAACAGGTTGCTGCCGAAATTGATGCGGAAGTCAGAAAGATTATTGATGAAGCTTACACAACCTGCGAAAAGCTGCTGGCTGAACACAGACCGCAGCTGGATCACGTTGCCCAAGCATTGATTGAAAAAGAAAAACTCTCCGGCGAGGAATTTGAAGCTCTGTTTGCAGGTTCTGACGAATCGGCAGCAGGAGAGGGAGCGTCCGACTCAAACGAGGATGTTCATACGGACGAACAAACAGAGATATAAGTAAGTTTTTACAAAGTGTAAAATGTTTTAAACAGGCCTTTCGCGGAATATGTGAAGGGTCTGTTTTTACATTTTATGTCAAAAAAATTACATTTCGACTAAGAATTTATAAAGTTTTT